>JAFPAS010000204.1 GCA_017424205.1 Prevotella sp.
AATGAAGTAATCATAGTTTGAGTTGTTCTGTGAAATAGACCACACATTTTAAGTTTCGCCTGTAAAGAAGATAAAGGAAATTAAATGAAGATATGCGTTTGTCATTGCGAAGATTGAGAACGAGTGAAAAAGAACTTAGTTTTCATCTTTCCCGTTTTCAGTTCCACTATCTTCCTTTGCCTTTAAGGATATCTGAACTTGCGAGGGGTTTATACCTATATATAAAAAAAACTCTGTCCGTTGCTGCATTAGGGTTAACAGCAACGGACAGAGTTATGGATGTAGTTTGATGTGTTTATTGTCTTACGAGATTTCGTCCAGCATCGATACGCAGGAAGATGAATAGCAGTATGGTGAATCCCCATAACGACGAACCACCGTAACTGAAGAATGGCAAAGGTATGCCGATAACAGGGGTGAGTCCGAGCACCATGCCGACATTTATGAACAAATGGAACATAAAGATGCTCAGAACACAGTAGCCGTAGATTCGGCCGAACTTAAATGGCTGGCGTTCTGCTACATGGATAAGTCGCAGGAGGAGAGCAAGGAACAACAATAGTACGCCTGCCGAACCGAGGAATCCTTCTTCTTCGCCTACAGTGCAGAAGATGAAGTCGGTGTCTTGCTCAGGAACGTACTTAAGCTTTGTCTGGGTTCCGTTGAGGAAACCTTTTCCGCGCAGACCGCCTGAGCCAATGGCTATCTGGCTCTGATGGACATTATATCCCGCACCGGAGAGATCTTCCTTCAGTCCGAGCAGCACGTTGATGCGTTCGCGCTGGTGATGCTGCAGGATATTGTTGAGAACGTATGATGACGAATAGAAAAATGCGAGAGAACCTATGGAGAATACCGCAAAGAGCAGATATTTACGCATACGTTCGCGTAGGGCCTGATAGAGTAGGGTAGCTATGATATATATGGTTACTGCCAGCTGTACCCAAATGATGTCAAAGGCATAGATGAACTTTGACACTAGTAGCGCAACTGTAGTGGCAACGAATGTCACAAGAAGCATCTGGCGAACTGGCAGGCGCTTTTTGCTGCCGAGATGTGCCATGCCTATCGTGAACAGCTGTATCATGAGCATTACGAGGAATGTGCCAAGTGATGTAGGTAGTGACCATAGCATTGTGGCCTCGTAACGTGTGCCTACAACAAAATAGGCTATCATGGCTACTCCGGTAAAGAGTATGGCGCCTGGCATTCCTTCACGATAGAACATCAGGAAGAAACTGAGATATACGAGTGCCGAGCCAGTTTCTTTCTGACCGATAATGAGCAGCATAGGAGTGATGACAATCATGCACGCGAGAAAGAAGTCGCGAGTGCGGCTGAGGGTAAAGCCATATGCCGACATTAATTTCGCTGCGGCAAGAGCCGTGGCGAACTTGGCAAACTCTGCAGGCTGCAGGCGTAGCGGACCGAGAACAAGCCACGAGCGCGAGCCTTTGATCTCGTGCGGATTAAATATCGTGGCGAAGAGCAGCAATAATAGTGCAATATATATAACAAACCCGAACGTGTCGAAGAATCGGTCGTCCATCATCAGGATTATAAAGCCAAGACAGATGGATGTTCCTATCCAGACAATCTGCATGCCAGAGCGGCTGCTGAGGCTAAGCAGGTCGGTGTCTTCGTATGAATAACTCGCACCGCAGACGCTCATCCATCCGAATGCCAGAAGCAAGAGATAGATGATAATGGTCCACCAGTCGAGTGACCGCAGGATGCCGATGCCGTTATTCTTTGTGTATGCCATGTTTTTTTTACTGTTCTCGTTTTTCGTTAATGTCCTTGTTCGCTTTGCCCGTTAATATCACTCATTAACCTTTAACCCTTAACCTTTGCCACTTTAGCCTCTCATTACCTCTCCCTTGTGCCGTAGGCTATGCGACGCCGCTGGAAGTCAGCTGCTTGCTTTTCGCTTGCTTCAGAGAGTTTGCCATTGATGTATTTTTCCATCATCAGTGCACCGATAGGAACACCATATTCTGCACCGAATCCTCCGTTCTCAACGTATACGGCAATGGCTATCTTAGGGTTGTCCATAGGAGCAAAGCCCATGAAGATGGAGTGGTCTTGTCCGCGGTTTTGTGCTGTACCTGTCTTACCACAGACAGTATAGTCAGAACGGTTGGCGGCACGACATGTACCGCTTGTTACAGCAGAACGCATGCCTGCTACTACATAGTCGTATGCTGACCGGGATGCCATCGTGTAGTGCTTGGTAGTATATGCTGTGTCAATGCGTTCTCCCTTTATGTCCTTTACGACGTGCGGTGTTATGTAGTATCCTCGGTTGGCAATAGTTGCTCCGAGATTTGCTATCTGCAGAGGCGTAAGGTTAACCTCTCCCTGTCCAATGGAAATAGATATAATGGTCAGTCCGTTCCATCGTTCTTTATAGGCTTTGTCGTAGAAGGCTGCATTAGGAATAAGTCCGCGCTTCTCTCCAGGCAAATCAATTCCGAGCTTATATCCGAATCCCATGGAAACCATATAGTCACGCCAGGTATTCATGGCATTCTGTACTGTGCCATATTTTTTCTTTGCTCCTATCATGTGATACAGTCCCCAGCAGAAATAGGCATTACATGATGTGCTGAGCGCATTAACCGATGCTATCGGTGAAGGGTGGGCGTGGCATCCTACGCGAAGGCCTTTATATTGGAAGCCATGATAGCAAGGGTATGAAGTGTGGGGAGTAACAATGCCTTCGGTGAGAAATGTCAGCGCTTGTGATGTCTTGAATGTAGAACCTGGCGGATACTGTCCCATTATAGAACGATTAAGCAGCGGACGCCACGAGTCTTGTGAGAGTATGCGGTGATTCTTTCCTCTGTCACGTCCTGTCATTTGGCGAGGGTCATATGTTGGCGATGATACCATGCATAATACTTCGCCCGTAGATGGCTCTAACGCTACGATGGAGCCAATCTTGCCTTCCATCAGACGTTCGCCAAGTGCTTGAAGTTCAATATCAAGAGATAGTGTCAGGTCTTTTCCAGCAACAGGAACATGGTCGTATGCACCATCTTTGTATTTGCCTTGTATTCTGCCTCGTGCGTCACGCAGCAATACTTGCACACCTTTTTCCCCACGAAGATATTTTTCATAAGAACGTTCTATTCCTAACTTGCCTATATAGTCGCCAGACTGATAGTAATCGTCTTCTTCAATATTTGCTGGCGACACTTCGCCGACATCGCCGAGAACGTGGGCAGCATGAGGATATTGATATTGTCGGATGGCTCTTTTCTGCACATAGAAACCAGGGAATCGGAATAGTTTCTCCTGAAAAATTGAGAATTCCTTCTCTGAGAGCTGTGACATGAATAGCTGCTGAGTGAATCGCGAGTAGCCTGGATTCTTTGAACGGTCTTTTATCTCAGACATTCGCTGTCGATAATATTCTGGGGTAATGTCGAGGGCTTTGCAGAACGCAAGTGTGTCTATATGGTCTTTCTGCTCGTTCATGATAACCATCAGGTCGTATGATGGCTCATTATAGACAAGAAGTTTGCCGTTGCGGTCTTTAATGATACCACGTGATGGATATTCAATCTTACGGAAGAAAGCGTTTGAGTCAGCACTCTTGCGATAGTCATCGCTCATAATTTGGAGTACAAATAGGCGTATGATGTATATGATGACTATAGCTGTCGCTACGCCACCAATGACATATTTTCTATTTTCAAGTCCGTAATCCAAAATAAATGAGTGATTGAAGTATCGCTTCTAAATAATTTATCTAAAAAATGCAGAGTGTTTCTGTGTATATTGATGACCTATAATGTATGCTATACCTATTATATATAGTGTTACTCTGTCTATCCTGGTTATTAATGTTAGTATTCCTTATTTCTTTGTTCTTTCTATTGCTATAAGTATGATGATAGTAAGAAGTGCGCTACCTGCTATTTTCAGCAACCATAACAATGGATTGAAGAACGTAAAGGCTTCAAGTGTGAAGAATATAAAGCAGTAAATGATGCTGGCTAATATCGTATAGGTGGAATATTTCATCCATCCCATTGTCTTGGCAGAGGGCTTGATATATTCATCTTCACTATTTTGGATGAATAATCTTAGTATGCTTGGCTGCATTGCACCAAACAATGTCATTGAGCCAGCCGCCAGTCCTGGAGTGTTGGCAAAGATATCAATTAGTAAACCTGTTGTGAAACACCACAGTAAAGAACTCCATCGCGACTGCTCAGAATCGAACTTCAGAGGAAGTGCGATGTAGAGCAGGGGCGTAGCTATATTAAATATATGAATATTGTTAAGTACAAGTGCCTGTAGTAAGACAAATACGACCATTGAGCTGAGTCGCAGAAAGAAATTTGTATTCATCAGTTATTGCCTTTTCTTACTTTAATGGAGTCTTCGGCTGTGCGTAGCACTTGTAGCCGTTCGCGTATCGTGCTGTCATCGATAATACATACATCGCGCAGCTTGCCAAAGTCTGTAGAGAGTTCTATCATCAGACGGTAAGACAAACCATCTGGAGAATTGTATACATGCAGAATTTTACCCACCATTAATCCCTGAGGGAAAACAGAGCTATAGCCAGAGGTGACAACTTTATCGTATAGATGGAACCGAGCATGTCTAGGTATGTCGTCAACGTATGCATAGCGAGACATCTTGCCATCCCAAGTGAGATAGCCAAAGTATCCGCTACCTTCTATCTGACAGCTGATTTTCGAATGTGAAGAAAGAACCGGTATGACAATACTGTAATGTTGTGTCACCTGGTATACAATTCCCACTATGCCTGTTCCGCAGACAACACCCATGTCTGGCTGAACACCATCAGCAGCACCCTTGTCAAGTGTTATGAAGTTATCTTGCTTGTTGATGCTGTTGCTGATGACTCGAGCATGAATGAGCCTTGAGGTTGAAAGAGCATGTCGTATTTCTTTGTCTGCAATTGTGGTGTCAGCTGTCAGAAGGTTTATTTTGTGACTTAATGCCTGTACCTGTTTCTCGAGAACGACATTGCGTTGTGTCAGCTGCTTGTTAAGGTCGGTGAGCGAAAAGAACTGATTGACGTTAGATGTTATTTCGTATATCTTGCCAGATATGACATTTGCAGATGTGAACCACACGCTGCCATGATATCCGTTGAATCGGAATAGCAGCACCATTGATATTATTTCGAGTATCAAGAATAAAAACCAATGGAAATTTTTCTTTATGAATTCAACGAGATTGTGCATTATTGTTTTACGGTGTGTTCTAAAAATCCCCCAGATATTGATAGAAGGATTGCGTGTGATTGCAATGTCGGCAGTGCTATGCAGACAGGACGCTTGTTTTTAACTTACAGTCATAGAGGCTGTACCAGAAAAGTCTCTTTTCTGGCCCAGCCTCATTATTTGAGAATTATATTATCTCATAAGGAATGAGAAACGCTCTACATTTTTAAGCGCGATACCTGCGCCTTTCGCTACAGAGTGCAGAGGGTCGTCTGCAATGTGGAATGGTATGTTAATCTTCGCCTGCAGACGTCTGTCAAGACCGCGAAGGAGTGCACCGCCGCCTGAAAGGTATATGCCATTCTTTACAATGTCAGCATAGAGCTCTGGTGGCGTGTTCTCAAGCGCGTTAAGTACAGCATTTTCTATCTTCGCAATAGTTTTGTCTATGCAGTGCGCAATTTCCTGGTAGCATACAGGAACTTCCATAGGAAGTGATGTTATGCGGTTTGGACCGTGTATTACATAGTCTTCAGGAGCTTCATCGCCAAGATCCGTAAGAGCAGAGCCAACGTGTATCTTGATACGTTCAGCCATTCTTTCAGACACTTTTACGTTATGCTGACGATACATGTACTCCTGAATGTCGCGTGTAAGGTCGTCGCCCGCAGTTCTGATAGAATTGTTTGAAACGATGCCTCCGAGTGATATTACAGCAATTTCGGTAGAACCGCCGCCTATATCAACAATCATATTGCCTTCAGGTGCTTCTACGTCAATACCGATTCCGATAGCTGATGCCATTGGCTCAAATATAAGATAGACATCGCGTCCGTCAGCATGCTCTGCAGAATCTCTTACAGCTCGCAACTCTACTTCAGTAGAGCCTGATGGTACGCCGATTACCATGCGAAGTGATGGTGAGAATAGACGGCTTCTTGAGTGTACCATCTTGATGAGTCCGCGCATCATTTGTTCGCATGCAGAAAAGTCAGCAATAACACCGTCGCGCAGTGGACGCACAGTCTTGATATTGTTGTGCGTTTTCTCGTGCATCATTTTTGCTTCCTTTCCGACAGCAATCATTTTGTCAGTACGTCGGTCTATGGCAACTACCGATGGCTCGTCAACAACAATCTTGTCATCGCTTATGATGATAGTGTTGGCTGTTCCAAGGTCCATCGCTATTTCTTGTACAAAAGAGAAAAATCCCATATTGTTTGTCTTTTTTTTGTATTGGTGGTGTTTAGATGTTTGGCGCAGTATGTGCCATTTTAGCTTTCAGTTTGTCCGCTAACTTATTTTGTCTCTTCGAACCAAGCGTTAATAGCGGTATCGTAATGGCTGCTTACACCGAATGCACGTGTTGCAAACATTCTTCTTTGTGCGAGCGTTGTTTCTGCTCCCTGTTCGTTTATAATGTCAAGAAGAACAGAGTATTCAGCTTTTGAAGGTATAATCACAACGTCGTTGAAGTTTTTTGCTCCGGCACGTATAAGTGATATTCCGCCTATGTCAATCTTCTCGATAATGTCAGCATGTGATGCTCCGCTTGCTACGGTCTGCTCGAAAGGATAGAGGTCAACAATTACGAGGTCGATTTCAGGAATCTCGTACTGTGCCATCTGTTGCTGGTCGCTTTCGTTATCACGGCGTCCCAGTATGCCACCGAACACTTTTGGATGCAGAGTTTTCACTCGTCCTCCGAGTATTGATGGGTAAGTTGTTACGTCCTCTACTTTCTGACATTCATATCCGAGTGATTCGATGAATGTCTGTGTGCCGCCTGTTGACAGGAATTTTACGCCCTCTTCATTAAGTTTTGCAAGCAATTGGTCAAGTCCGTCCTTGTGGAATACGGATACAAGCGCTGTTTTGATTTTCTTGTTCTCAGCCATATCAATTAGTATTTTTGTTTTGTTATTTGTTATCTTTCTGTTGTTTTGTTATTTTTATTCCGACGTCGGCAATTCCTGGCAGGACCTCTCGTTTCATGTTATGTATCACTCTGACCCTTATGCTGTCACCTTTTTCGTATGTGTGAGTAGTTATAGGCAGGAGATACTGGTATAGTGAAACCCCGCTTCCTTTCATTTTTCCTTGCCTGTCAGTCACTCGGCATGTCACAGTGTCTGTATATGTGATATTGCCAGGATAGATTGTCTGCGAGACGAATATGTTAAGGTTTTGGAATGGATATGTGTCGTTGATTCTTAGTCCGAGCGCCATTTGGTATGTCGCTGTTTCATTAATAGAATCTACAGTGTATTCCATTACCTCATTTTTGCCCCATCCACGTATGTCGGTATGTAAGTATTTGTCGTATATGATGTTGTCGTCGCAACTACTGTTTGCCATTATTGCTGTCAGCAGCGCTATTGTTGCGAATGCCTTTCTCATTTCTGCGTGGTTTCTTTTTCTTTTTCTTTATCGCCTTGTCGAATCGTGTAATGTCTTCGCTTTCTATGAGGTCTTGCGGCTGCTTGTCTTTTGGCTCTGTTTCTTCGTTGTTCAGTTCTGCAGGTTTTTCTCCTCGTTTGTTCATTTCGATTATTTCGTTCGCACGTTCAGGCGAAATTGTCTCAAGGTTTGCTGCGAGGCGTTTGTCTGTAGAATATGTTATGATGCCTGCGAGTATATCCTGCTTGAAGAAGTAGTAATCGCTGTCCTGAGTCTGCAAGACGATGTCGTGCGGTGGAAATTTCTTTCCAGCCTCAAGATATGTATCAACTTCGTAGTTCAGACAGCATTTCAGTTTAGCGCACATTCCTGCCAGTTTCTGTGGATTGAGTGATATGTCCTGGAATCTTGCAGCATTGGTTGATACGCTTGAGAAAGCTTTCATCCATGTAGCGCAGCATAGCTCTCTTCCGCATGGTCCGGTTCCTCCTATTCGTCCTGCTTCCTGTCTTGCACCGATTTGTTTCATTTCGATTCTTACATGGAAGACATCGGCCAGGACTTTTATGAGTTGTCTGAAGTCTACACGCTCATCAGCTATGTAATAGAAAATTGCTTTGTTTCCATCGCCTTGATATTCCACATCACCAATTTTCATTTGCAGTCCGAGGTCTTTAGCTATCTGCCTGCTCTGTATCATGGTGGCATGTTCTCGAGCTTTTGCCTCCTCCCATGTTGCGATGTCCTGCTCTTTTGCTATGCGATATATACGCTTTATGTCGTCGAGCGACTTAAGGTTAGCTTTTTTGACTTGCAGGTTGACGAGCTGTCCCGTTAGTGTCACGACACCGATATCGTGTCCTGGAGTGGATTCTACTGCTACGATATCACCTTTCTTTAAGTCAAGTCCGTTTACGTTATGGTAGTAGCCCTTTCTGGTGTTCTTGAATTGCACCTCTACAAGGTCTGTAGAACTGTCGTTTCCAGGTATGTCGGCCAACCAGTCATATGTATTGAGCTGATGGTCCTGTCTGCCGCATCCTTTGTGGCAGAGTCCGCGTGAGTCAGCTCCAGAAATATATTTTAGATTGTCGTATTTCAATGTGTTGGATTTTATATTGTGTGTATAGAGTCGCTATTTGTTCTATTCTCAGCGGAATGCTATTTTTTTATAGCTCGCTTGTTTCTTTGGATAAGTACTGTAAGGCGTAAGGCCGTATCAAAAAATACCACTTTCTGATATGTGTTCTGCGAGATGTCTCTCAGTGCTAGTTCCAGCAGCTCATTTATCTCTATGATATTTATCTCGTTGACAAACTGTCCAAACTTCTTTATGAACTCCTCTTCCTCGACAGTCATATATGATAGAGCAGGCTCTTTGAAGTTTGAAATGAAAGCCTCTCTGACCATTCGCATGAAATATTGCAGCATTCTTTTCTGCTGCTCTCTGCCAAATGCCGCAACAGTGTCGCTCCATTTCTTCATGCCTCTGACATCGCTGGTGTATGCCTGTCTCATTATCATGATGAAGAGGTCGAGAAACATTTTCTGCTCAGACTCAGGCTTCAGCATCTCCACTGCGTTATTCCAGTTGCCTTCTGCTGCGCGTGCTATTTTGAGAGCCATGCTGCTGTCTATTCCCTGCTGTTCTGTGAGAGCGGCCTGTAATGCCTCTTGTGATATTCTTGGTATGTCTATGCGTTGTACCCTGCTTCGTATTGTCTCAAGCAGAAGTTCAGGACGTTCCACTACAAGAATGAATATAGTGTCATCACTGGGCTCCTCTAAAGTCTTCAGAAATTTGTTGGCGCTACTCTCGTTCATCAGCTCCGCCAGCCAAATTATGCCCACCTTGTATCCACCCTGGCTTGATTTTATTGCAGTTTTTCGTGTCAGTGCGTCACTCTCGCCAGCCGTGATGATAGCCTGCTGTGTTGTTGCACCCATCTGTTCCATCCATTGCTCTAAGCTAATGTACGGTCCCTCACGGTTGATGAGTTCGTTCCAGTTGCTTATGAAATCATCGCTTACAGGTTTGTGCTCAGTAGACATCGATGGCAGCTTAACCGTTGGAAAGGAGAAATGTAAGTCAGGATGATGCCATTGCTTGAGCATTGCACACTGTGGACACACTCCGCATGGGTCGCCGCATTGCGATGCGGCAGAGTTGCTGTCATCTTCTTCACCAAACATCCCAAGTGAAGTGGTTGTTGCAGCCTTCTTTCTTCCGTTGGAGTTCTGGCAAAGAAGAGCCGATGCTAATGCCATAGCAAGAGCAAGCGCCCCATGTCCGGTATTACCGCATAACATGAGTGCATGAGGCATACGTCCGCTGCAGACCATGGCTTTCAGACGGTCAGTCACCTCCTCTTGTCCTATGACTTCATTCCACTTCATCAAATTAACCGTTCGGTATGGCGCATATTACGATGCAAAGTTACATATATTTTTCGATATTCACACATATATATAAGAAAAACTTATTTTTTTTAACCAAAGTCAAGTCCGTCTGCGTAGGTGGAAGGTGGTGCCGAAGAAGTGATGGTGTATTGTAACAGTAAAATTTTGGGGCGTAGGAGGGTTTTGTAAACAGCAGAAGGGAACAGCATGACGCTAAGTGCCATGCAACTCCCTTCTGCTGTTTGTGTATACGTATGTTGTGAGTTTTTGGACGTATGTGTGTGGAATGTTGTTCAGCGTTGACATTTAAGACTATTTGCTAAAGCCTTCAATCCATCCCTGTATTTTTTTGCCAGTACGTTTCATGCTTTTCTTCGCCTTTTTTCCTGCTTCATTCAGCGTTTCGCCCATATCCTCTAGCTGAAGCGTGGTAATATGCTTGTTGAATTGCCCTTTTAGTTTGTAGTATCGTTTAGCTTGTTCGTCAGTAAATGTGTCGCTATACAGTTTCCTGTATTCCTTTCTTAGCTTTTTACGTTCTTTGCGCCATGTTTTTATGCTATCTTCTGGCACCTCTTCCATTTTGTCGATTATTGACATTCGGTTTATGAGGCTTTCAAACTGGTTGAGAAAGCGTTCGTTGTTGTTCTTCTCCACACTTTGTGAAAAAGAAGTGGCAGCCATCATAAAGAAGACTGCCACAACTGTTATTATTCTCATTATCTTAGAGTTTGTCGTTTGATCCAAGCACATTGAGAATTTTGTGCATATACATTTTCTTCATGCTCTCGCGTGCTGGAGTGAGATACTGGCGAGGGTCGAAATGTCCTGGGTTTTCAGCGAGGTACTTGCGAACTGCTGCAGTCATTGCGAGACGAGAGTCAGAATCGATATTGATTTTGCATACAGCAGACTTAGAAGCTTCGCGGAGCTGCTCCTCTGGTATACCGATAGCGTCAGGCAATTTGCCACCGTACTGATTGATTGTGTCTACCTCGTCCTGTGGTACAGAAGAAGAACCGTGGAGAACGATAGGGAATCCTGGCAGCTGCTCTTCGATAGCCTTCAGTACGTTGAAAGCGAGAGGAGGAGGAACGAGCTTACCCTCAGCATTGCGTGTGCACTGTGCAGGTGTGAACTTGTATGCACCATGTGATGTGCCGATTGAGATAGCCAGTGAGTCGCATCCTGTACGTGTAGCGAAATCAACAACCTCTTCTGGTTTTGTGTAGTGTGACTCCTCTGCTACAACGTCGTCTTCAACGCCAGCGAGCACGCCAAGCTCAGCCTCTACAGTAACATCGTACTGGTGAGCATATTCTACAACCTTCTTTGTGAGGGCGATGTTCTCTTCGTATGGCAGGTGTGAGCCGTCAATCATAACAGATGAGAAGCCGCTGTCGATACAATCCTTACATGTCTCGAAGCTGTCTCCGTGGTCGAGGTGAAGAACAATCTGAGGATTCTCGCATCCGAGTTCCTTAGCATATGCTACTGCTCCCTCAGCCATGTAGCGGAGGATAGTTGCGCTGGCATACTTGCGTGCACCCTTTGAAACCTGCATGATGACAGGTGATTTTGTCTCTACTGCAGCCTGTACGATAGCCTGCATCTGTTCCATTGTGTTGAAGTTGAATGCAGGTATAGCGTATCCGCCGTCAACAGCCTTCTTAAACATGTCGCGTGTGTTTACAAGGCCCAATTCTTTGTAATTTACCATTTTAGTAAGTTATTAAGTTATATGATGTTATTCTAATTGCATCGCAAAATTATAAATTTTTCTCTGTTGTGCCAAATAGTTAAAGAGAAATTTCACAAAATTGCATTAAAAAATGTTTTATGTTTGGTTATTTCGGTTTTTTTTAGTTATTTTGCAACCAATTTTTAAGGAAAACAAGAAGATTGTAAAATCAAACACACAAACATTATGGTACACATTTCTAAAGAGGCCGCTCTTGAATATCATGAAGCAGGCCGCCCTGGTAAGATTGAAGTAGTACCTACCAAGGCTTATCGAACACAAACTGACCTTTCACTTGCTTACTCTCCAGGAGTGGCTTATCCTTGTCTGGAAATTCAGGATAACCCAGACGCAGCTTATAAGTATACAGACAAGGGTAATCTTGTTGCTGTCATCTCTAACGGAACGGCAGTTCTCGGTCTTGGCGATATTGGCGCCATGTCGGGCAAGCCAGTAATGGAAGGCAAGGGACTCCTATTTAAAATATATGGTGGGATTGATGTTTTCGATATTGAGGTAGCAGAGAAAGATCCAGAGAAGTTCTGCGAGGCAGTAGAGAAGATTGCTCCGACATTTGGTGGAATCAATCTTGAGGACATCAAGGCACCGCAATGCTTCTATATAGAAGAACGCCTGAAGCGCACACTCGACATTCCTGTAATGCACGATGACCAGCATGGCACGACAATCATTTCGTCTGCCGGACTTATCAATGCTTTGGAAGTTAACGGCAAGAAAATAGAGGATGTCAAGATTGTTGTCAATGGAGCGGGAGCTGCAGCCATATCATGCACGAAGCTTTATATGGCCCTTGGTGCACGCAAGGAGAATATCGTGATGCTCGATTCAAAGGGTGTTATCACATCTGATCGTGAAAATCTCACTCCAGAAAAACAACTCTTTGCTACCGACCGCCGCGACGTACATACGCTTGAAGAAGCTATGCGTGGTGCAGATGTCTTCCTTGGTCTTTCAAAAGGAAATGTTGTAAGCCAGGATATGATACGCTCTATGGCTGACCAGCCTATTGTTTTCGCTCTTGCTAATCCGGCTCCAGAAATTACTTACGAAGATGCAATGGCAAGCCGTCCTGATGTATTGATGTCGACGGGCCGTTCTGACTATCCTAATCAGATTAACAACGTAATAGGTTTCCCGTATATTTTCCGTGGAGCGCTTGATGTGCATGCAAAGGCCATCAATGAGGAGATGAAGCTCGCAGCAGTGCATGCCATAGCTGATTTGGCTAAGCAGCCAGTGCCAGACGTGGTGAATGATGTTTATAAGGTAAACAACCTCACTTTCGGTCCAGCATACTTTATTCCGAAACCAGTTGACCCACGTCTTATCACAGAAGTTTCTGCAGCTGTTGCCAAGGCAGCGATAGAGTCGGGCGTAGCACGTCGCACCATAACAGACTGGAATGAGTATAAGAAGAATCTTCGTCTCAGAATGGGACATGAGACCAGCGTGACTCAGTCTCTTTATGATACAGCGCGCAAGCATCCGCAGCGAGTGGTGTTTGCAGAAGGACTTCATCCTACAATGATTAAGGCAGCAGTGCAGTCAAGACAGGAGGGGCTTTGTTTGCCAATTCTGCTCGGTAATGAGGAGATGATAGCAAAGAAAGCGAAGGAGCTC
>JAFPAS010000205.1 GCA_017424205.1 Prevotella sp.
AAGCCTGACATCGATGGCGGTCTTATCGGCGGCGCTTCACTGAAGGCTGAAGACTTCAAGGGCATCATCGACGCTTGGGGATAATCATCAAGAAGAAATACCTTGTCAGAGTAGCGGAAATCTCCGCTACCCTGACACTTTTAATCACACTACTATGAGAATACTCCTCGTCATAATACTTGCAGCATTCTGCGTTATAGCAACAAAGGCTCAAAGCATAACTCAGGACTTACGCCGTGACATTGCAGGTCAGGGCACAATAATCGTAAACCATAGTGCAGAGATAGAAAGCCTTGTGAATGCTGTTCCAAAAGAAGAGGTTAAAACACCTGCAAACAAAACGTCGGGCAACACCACGACAAACAAGCAGGCATCATCAGCAACAAGCAACACTGCAGCAAAGACAACTGCCAAAAGCACAACAGCTGCCAACAGCAGCCACATGCCGAAAGACACACAGATGACTGACGCTACGGCTGACATATCAGTAAAGAACACAACACACCGTGGATACAAAACCACAGGTTACCGCATACAGATATATTCAGGAGGAAACAAGCGAGCTGACAGAACAAAATGCGAACAAATCGCAGCACAAGTGAGACGCAGTTTCCCAGAACTCCCTGTCTACATAAACTTCCACTCGCCAAGCTGGAAATGCAGAGCAGGCAACTTCACCGACTACAGTGAAGCGCAAGCCGTGCTCAAACAAGTAAAGGCAATGGGATATTCACAAGCATGCCTCGTAAAAGGCACAATCGTCGTACGATAAGATTTCACGATGTAAGTCATCAGGTAGGTTCTACAAAACCAATTTGGCAAAAAATAATCAAAGTCATTACCATTATTCATAGCCTGGAAGAATTTTCAGAACCCACCTAAGCACATAGTCTGATGCTAAGATACGTATACCCCTGCACACTGCGTTGAAGAAGAAACCACGTACCTTGCAGCATTTACCCAGCATGTGCACATCAACCAATACAAGAAAACAATTTAATCACACATATAAACCTGTTGCCACACATGGCAGAAGAAGAATCATACATACGTCCAGGACTGGAAAACCTGGCAGAACACTATAAAGAGATACTGACGCTACTTGGCGAAGACGCTGACCGTGAAGGACTGCAGAAAACCCCGCTCCGAGTAGCCAAGGCTATGCAGTTCCTAACCAAAGGTTACACACAAGACCCGAAAGCCATCCTTGAGAAAGCTCTTTTCCATGAAGAGTATAATCACATGGTAATCGTAAAGGACATAAATTTCTATTCTATGTGCGAGCATCACATGCTGCCATTCTACGGCAAGGCACACATAGCATATATACCAAACGGCACAATAACCGGACTATCAAAGATAGCACGCGTTGTTGAAGTCTTTGCACGACGCCTTCAAGTGCAGGAGCGCATGACACACCAGATCATGCAGTGCATCGAAGAGACGCTGCATCCTATGGGCGTAATGGTCGTAATCGAGGCTGCTCACATGTGCATGCAGATGCGTGGAGTAGAGAAACAGAACTCCATTACTACGACATCGGCATTCTCTGGCGTCTTCAAGGCAGCCGAGACAAGGCAGGAGTTTATGAATCTCATAAAATAAGCAATTACATATCATCAGACATTCTGTTCTCATACACAGAATACGATGCATAGGCTATATAAAGAAATAATACATAAACCTTAAATACAAGTTACAATGAAAGCAAAAGAACTTACTCTGCAGGCAGAAGTGAACCGTAAGCGTCTTGTAGAAATCGTCTACAATGGCGGTGCAGGTCATATCGGAGGCGACTTGTCATGTCTTAACGTCATGACAGCTCTCTATTTTGATATCATGAACACTGACCCAAAGAACCCTAAGATGCCAGAGCGCGACCGCTTCGTGCTGTCTAAAGGCCACTGTGTAGAGGCTTTATATGCCGTACTCGAAGCTAAGGGCTTCATCACACGCGAGCTCGTTGACACATTAGGACAGTTTAACTCTGTTCTTTCAGGACATCCTACCATCGAAGTGCCAGGTATAGAAGTAAACTCTGGTGCTCTCGGACACGGACTTCCTATTGGCGTAGGCATGGCACTTGCTGCAAAGATGGACAAGAAAGACTGGCACACATTCGTTCTGATGGGCGATGGCGAACAGGGCGAGGGCTCTATTTACGAGGCTGCGATGGCTGGTTCAAACTATAATCTTGACAATCTCGTAGCTATCATCGACCGAAATCACCTTCAGATTTCTGGTGATACAGAGGATGTGATGAAGATTGACTCTGTATACGACCGCTGGACAGCATTCGGCTGGGATGTAAAGGAGATTAACGGCGACAACATGGAGGAAATCCTCGACGCATTCCACAACATCGACTATAACTGCGGCAAGCCACACCTCATTGTCTCTCACACAACAAAGGGTTACGGTGTGTCATACATGGAGAATATCGCTAAATGGCACCACGGCATGCCTAACGCTGAACAGTATCAGCAGGCAATAGACGAAATCTCAGCACGCATCGAGTCATTGAAATAATATCATTTCGCTGCACATAGCTATAAGGCTTGCATAAGATGCTTACACACGTTGCCGCAAAGCGGTTGCAATAGCACTATGCATATCGAATAGCAGAAGGCTATGCAGCGTATAATTCATCAAGAATAACATAAAAAAACATCCATACTATGATAGCATGTAGAAAAAGTTTTACCGACGAGCTGTTAGCTCTCGCAAAACAAGATAAAGATATTATAGCAGTAACAAGCGACGCCAGAGGTTCTGTAACACTTGGCGACTTCGCGAAAGAACTGCCAGAGCAGTTTGTTGAATGCGGCATTGCTGAGCAAGACGCAGTAGGCATCTCTGCCGGTCTGGCTCATTCTGGCAAGAAGGTGTTCGCTTGCGGTCCTGCTTGCTTCTATGTAGCTCGTTCTTTAGAGCAGGTGAAGGTAGACCTCGCATATTCAGAGAATCCTGTAACTATACTTGGCGTTAGCGGTGGCATCGCATACGGTGCACTCGGAGCAACTCACCACTCTCTCCACGACATCGCTGTGCTGCGCACATTCCCTGGCATGTCAGTATTCATTCCTGCTGACGCCCAGCAGACAAAGATTCTCGTGCGTCATCTCGTCGATTACAAGCAGGCTGCTTACGTTCGCGTAGGACGTGCTGCTGTGCCTGAGGTATACCCAGAGACAATGACTGACTTCGAAATCGGAAAGGCAATACAGCTGCACGATGGCGACGACCTCGCTATCATCGCATGCGGCGAGCCTGTATATCATGCACTCGAGGCTGCAAAGAAACTGGCAGAAGAAGGCATCAACGCACGTGTCATCGACATGTCTATCGCTATCAAGCCATGCGACCGTGAAGCTGTTATCAAGGCTGCACGCGAGACAGGACGCATCATCACTGTTGAGGAGCACTCACGCTTTGGCGGTCTGGGCGGCATGGTAGCAGAGATTATCTGCGAGGAAGTGCCAGGCACAGAGCTCACAATACTCGGCATACCTGACGAGAATGCCGTACACGGAACAGACAAGGAGATACGTCACTACTACGGTCTCGATGCTGAAGGCATATACAATACCGTAAAGGAATAATCACATTATATAATAAGGAGTTAGAAATCAGAGGTGGCATACACCCGGATTTCTGACTCCTTATTTCATTTTAAGACAATTCTACTACAATGATTATAGCAATAGACCAAAGTACATCAGCAACAAAAGCATTGCTGTTTGACGACAATTGCAAACTGATTAAGCAGATAGGCGTGCCACACCAGCAGTACTATCCGCAGCCAGGATGGGTAGAGCATGACGCTGAAGAGATATACCAGAACATGCTGAAAGCCATATCTCAACTGCCGTTAGATACTGTCAGCGGCGAACTCTCAATAGCTATCACAAACCAGCGCGAGACTGTTGTCGTTTGGGACAGAGAGACAGGCCGCCCTGTATGCAACGCCGTGGTATGGCAGTGCATGCGCGGACAGGACATCTGCGAAGACCTCAAGGCTAAGGGCTTCGGTCCGATGGTAAAAGAGAAGTCTGGCTTGCTTATTGACCCATACTTCGCAGGCTCTGGCGCAAAATGGATTCTCGACAATATTGACGGAGCACGCCAGGCTGCCGAAGAAGGCAAGCTATGCTTCGGCACAATCGACTCATGGCTCATATATAAGCTGACAGGAGGCAAGGTGCATGCTACAGACTATACTAACGCATCGCGCACCATGTTGTTCAATGTTCACACACTCGACTGGGACGACGAACTTCTCGATATGCTCACCATTCCACGTTCAATGATGCCAGAGGCTAAGCCATGCGATGCTGTATATGGCGAAGTGGCTGATGAGGTGAAACAGGCATTGGGTCTGCAGGGCGAAATAAAGATTGCTGGTGTACTTGGCGACAGCCATGGCGCACTCTCTGGCCAGATGTGCTTCGGCGAAGGCTACGGCAAGGCAACCTACGGAACAGGTTCAAGCGTGATGGTCAATATCGGCGAGGCATATGCTCCAGCCCCAGACGGACTCGTGACCAGTGTGGGCTTCTCTGCGCTCGGCAAGACATTCTATGCTTTCGAAGGCAACATACACTGCACAGGCGCCACCCTGCTATGGCTGCGCGACCAGCTTCAGCTCATAGACGGTCCACATGAGGTAGAGGAAATTGCAACATCCATACCTGACAATGGCGGCGTATATTTCGTTCCAGCATTCTCTGGACTGGGAGCACCTTGGTGGAACGGTAGCGCGAAGGCTGCCATCAGCGGCATGACACTGGCTACAACAAAGGCGCATGTCGTGCGTGCTGCTCTTGAGAGCATCGCTTATCAGGTGACTGACCTCGTTCGCACAATGACCGAGAAGGCTGGCATCACACTTAAAGAGATACGCGTTGACGGCGGACCGACAAAGAATAAGTTCCTCATGCAGATGCAGAGCGACCTTCTTCAAGCGCCTGTCGTACGTTCTGAAGTTGAAGACGCTTCAGCATTTGGCGCACTTGTCATGAACCGTTTCGCACTGGGTGCATGGCAGACATTCA
>JAFPAS010000206.1 GCA_017424205.1 Prevotella sp.
ACTTAGCGCCATCGCTGGTGAAGACATACTTAAGGTCGCTCACATATCCGCTCAGCACATTAATACCGTAATTAATTCCGGCAGGGACGCTTTCAGCAAACCCATAGCTGACAAGTGTCGGCTTGTAGTATGTCAAAAGCGATGTCTGTATTACGCCAAGCGTGAGTTCTGGTGATAGTGTAACATTTATCGTGTCGCACGAAGCATCAGGACGCTCTACTACTATCACAGTCTTTCGGATGGCAAGACTGTCAGCAGAAGTCTGCGCAGCAGTCATTCTGTCATCGAGAATACCTATCTGATGAGTGAATTCATTCCATGAATCTATTGGTTTGCCATTGAGGCTAACAATCTTATCGCCTTTCTTCAGACCAGCATTTGCAGCCACCGTGCCAGCAGAAACGCTGTCTATCTCACACGGAATCAACGGACGGGCAAAGACGGGTGTGTGCTGCAGCATATCGAGAAGGTTTATATCGCCAGGCAGAGCGATAGTTTCCGCCTTACCATTACGCATAATATTAGCAGTCGTTGCTGTAGAGAGGTCACGGAAAACGTCGGCAGAGAATTCCTTAAATTCTCCATTCTCTGTACCGAGAAGCACGTCGCCATCCTTGAAGCCAAGAGCTTTAGCCTCATCATTGAACTTCATGCCCATCGTCATATCCTTCATTGCGATGTAGTCCTCACCCCAAGTATAAAGCACTGCAGAATATATAACAAGCGCAAGAACGAAGTTTACGAGCACACCGCCAATCATTATAAGCAGACGCTGCCATGCTGGTTTGCCTCTGAATTCATAAGGTTTTGGCTCTGCCTTAAGTTTTTCGACATCATGCTGTGTCTCATCTATCATGCCTTCTATCTGGCAATAGCCACCCAGCGGAATCCATCCTATGCCGTATTCCGTACCGTCATACTCATATTCGCCATCTTCACGACGCTTTGCTGGTTCTTTTCCACGCAGCTTACGCCACCAGTTAGAATAGCTGGAGAACAGACGGAACTTATAGTCAAAAAACACATAGAACTTATTCACACGCACTCCAAACAATTTGGAGAAAAGAAAATGTCCGCCCTCATGCAGGAATACAAGTATCGTAATTGCCACTATGAACTGCAGGGCGCGAATGAGAAATATTTCCATTATATACTATTAATTATTTAAATTTCAGAAGTTATGCGCTAGGCGCAGGGTGTTAAATAGGGAGTTATTGCTATAAGCAGGGAGTTAAATAGGGAGTTATGTGCTATGAGCAGGGAGTTATGCCAGCACGCTGACTGCCTTACACTTTTCTTGCTGATGACACCTCAGAATCTATGCGCGATAAATGCTAACGGCATTCTGCGAGCATCGAGATATTATTATGAGAGGCATTCTTCTGCAATGCGGCGTGCCTCTGCATCAGTATTCAGCAAGTCTTCTAAAGACGGCTGCTGAATAAATGTCGTCTTCTGCATTGTGTCAGCAATGATATCGCCCATCTGCAAGAAGCCACATCGATTCTTCCTGAATGCTTCGTTTACGACTTCGTTAGCAGCATTCACAATGCACGGCATATTGCCTCCAAGTCGGAGAGATTCGTAAGCCATAGCAAGACAGCGGAACTTCTCCATGTCTGGTTCGAAGAACTCCAATGTGTGCTTGAATAAGTCAAGCCTTTCTCCAGAGAGGTGCAGACGCTGCGGATATGAGAAGGCGTACTGTATAGGCAGACGCATATCCGGAACACCCAACTGCGCCTTTACCGACCCATCGACATACTGGATAGCGCTGTGCACAATTGACTGAGGATGAACCAGCACCTGTATCTTCTCAGCAGGGACTCCGAAAAGCCAGCGAGCTTCAATCACTTCGAAGCCTTTATTCATCATTGACGCAGAGTCTATCGTAATTTTTGCGCCCATATCCCACGTCGGATGACGCAGGGCATCGGCAGCAGTAACAGACTGCATCTGCTCAAGCGAGAACGTGCGGAACGGTCCACCAGAAGCAGTAAGCAGAATCTTCTCTATTTCGTTACACTCATCACCCACCAACGACTGGAATATGGCAGAGTGTTCAGAGTCGACAGGCAATATCGGACAACGATTCTGCTGTGCCAGATTCATTATTATCTCACCGGCTACGACAAGTGTTTCCTTGTTTGCCAAGCATATTTTCTTTCGTGCTTTGATAGCATTGACAGTAGGAGTGAGTCCAGCAAATCCTACCATTGCTGTCAGCACCATGTCTATCGGCTCAGCCTGAACAATTTCGTCAAGCGCCTTTGCACCAGCATATACCTTTATGTCCGGGCAGTCGTCGAGCAATGAGCATAGACGTTCGTAATGCGCCTCGTTAGCAATGACCACAGCGTCAGGCTTAAATCTGCGAGCCTGTTCTGCGAGTAAATCCACCTGATTATATGCTGTCAGGCAGTACACCTCATACAAGTCATCATGCTCAGCAATGACCTCAAGCGCCTGTGTGCCTATTGATCCTGTTGAGCCAAGAATACATATCTGTTGTTTTCTATTCCTATTATCCATTCCTTTCGTGATGGTTTATATCAGTCCTTCAGGTATAATCATGCTTATAACCCTACGCTCTGCATCAATTTCGACGATGAGTTCTTCTGCTGCTGGCAGCAATGTGCCGTCAGACAGTTCAAAAAGTATATTTTCTGTCGCATCATCAACAAACGCTATCTGCCCCACTATCTTTCCGTCAGAACTGTCAGCCAAGCTATAGCCCACAAGCTCTGCGTATGTCAAATCGTGTTCTTCAGCATCAGCCATAGCTCTCTGGAAGAAAACTTCGCAACCTGTGAGACGTCGCGCCTCTTCATTTGAATCAATGTCGCAGAATTTCACGAGTGCGATATCATCGCTCTTGAAACGGTATTCTTCCATAAAAAAAGGCACAAGAATACCATCAATACGCAGTATGAGATACTCCGCATTGACACGGTCGAACACATCGTCGTCTACCTGCACCTGCAGTTCGCCATGAATTCCGTGGGTCTTCCCCACTCTGCCTATCTTATATACTTCGTCGTCTCTAATCATTTCTCTTGCTATGTTTTTGCATATTCCGCCGTCAAAGCCACCCCCGCATTCATGCCGCAGACCGCAGCATTCAGCAATAAGGGGAAGATAACGCGCCTACTGTCGTGTTATCTTTGCTCCGAGGGCGTTCAGACGGTGTTCGATGTCTTGATATCCGCGGTCGATTTGCGCAATATTGTCAATTCTCGATGTGCCGTCAGCCGACATTGCTGCTATGAGCAAAGCGATACCGGCACGAATATCAGGCGATGTCATTCTGCCTGCACGCAGTCTTCTAGCATGATTCTGTCCGATGACTACAGCTCGGTGCGGATCGCACAGAATGATCTGTGCACCCATATCTATCAGCTTATCGACAAAGAACAGTCTCGATTCAAACATCTTCTGGTGTATCAATACTGAGCCGTTAGCCTGAGTAGCCACAACAAGCAGCACACTAAGCAGATCAGGAGTCAGTCCTGGCCATGGTGCGTCAGCTATACTCATGATTGTACCGTCCATGAAAGAGTCGACAGTATAGCTATCGTGATGCGGTATGAAGAGGTCGTCACCCATCTCCATCACCTCGATACCAAGTCTGCGGAATACATCTGGAATAATTCCGAGGTTGTTAATTGAAACATCCTTTATCTGTACTCCGTTGCCTACCATTGCAGCCATACCGATAAATGAGCCAACCTCAATCATGTCAGGCAACACTCTATGATGACAGCCATGCAGGCTCTTCACTCCCTGAATCTTCAGAAGATTGCTGCCTATACCCGTAATATTTGCGCCCATACTATTAAGCATGCGGCACAACTGCTGCAGGTATGGTTCGCATGCAGCATTGTATATAGTTGTCTCACCCTCTGCCATGACAGCTGCCATTATGACGTTAGCCGTACCAGTGACAGAAGCCTCATCAAGGAGCATATAGCATCCCTTCAGTTTCTCAGCACGCAGCTCATACACATTGCGTCCTTCGAGATGCTGAAATTCTGCGCCCAACTTGCCGAATCCGAGGAAATGGGTGTCGAGACGTCTGCGTCCTATTTTGTCTCCGCCAGGCTTTGCGACAACAGCCTTCCCGTATCTGCCAAGCAGCGGACCAATCATCAAGACTGAGCCACGCAGCGAAGCACATTTCTTCACAAAATCATCACTTGACAGATAGTCGAGATTAAGGTCTTCAGCCTGGAACGTATAGTCGTTGCGCGAGTGTTTTGTGACCTTCACTCCCATATCAGTCAGGAGCATGATAAGATTGTTCACATCGAGAATGTCAGGAATGTTATCTATTCGTACAGGCTCGCTTGTAAGCAGAGCAGCACAAATCACCTGCAACGTCTCGTTTTTTGCACCCTGCGGAGTGATTGTTCCGCTAAGCGGGTGACCGCCTTCGATAATGAAAGAATCCATATTTGTCACTTTTTCTTTTTCTTTTTTGATTTATCCTCTGTCTTCTTGTCTCGTGTTACACTGTCAAAGACAAAGTTCTCAGGATCAATCTGTATCACTCCATCACTAAACTGTGCGATATCAGAGATGACGCGTTCATTCTCAGGAGCGGATGTTCCGTACTTAGCAAGATTACTTTTCATCTTGTTAGCCACCAGCCTTGTCAGTTCGTCACGCTCTGGTCCTTCTGGCATAGTCTTAAGGTGATCGAGTGTCTTAAACACCAAATCGCCATAGTGTCTTACCGGTATGCGTCCTTTAGGATACTCAAGCGGTGATGGTTTTTCCATGTATTGCTCTTCAGTAGTCACTTCACAAGGATAGTCTATGTCGAGCTTGAATTTGCTTATGATGGCCAGATGGTTCCACAACTTACTCATATAGTCTGCCTGCTGTCTAACGACAGGGTGCATCTTCTCCATTATTTTGATGATATTCTCTGCACATGCCTGTCTCTCCTGCCTATTCTCTATGCCTATGCAGTGCTCAACCATCTGGCTGATGGAGCGGCCATATTCTGGCATGCGCAATCTTTCGCGCTGTGTATTATAGTCCAATCCTTCAATCATTTCTGTTTTCTTGTAAATTTCCTTTCCGTTTCTTCTCTCACACCAGACACCCAAGGGCTGACATACCGTCATCAGCCACAGAGCCTACAGCAGTTTCTTCGGCTTTATGGCTACAAAGTCTTTCAGATAGAAAGGCACAAAGTATGCCACATCCTCTGTTTCTCCTGCCATCAGTTTCTTCTCTGCCAGCGGGAACATGTTCTTAGCCAGCGGCTCGATATCCTTGATGAGGTGTGCATTAGGATGCGCTATGACATCCATACATTTCTCTGCACCATTTCCGAAGAAATATACCGGATGGCTGTCAAGATACTGTCTGTATGTATCAGCATCTACAACATCAGCCTGTATATCCCTCACTGGTCTCAGTGCACGGTCGTATATGGCAGAATAAACCTCCATTCGTCTTGCGTCAATCATCGGACAGAGGAGTGCATCTTCGGGCAGGTCATCATATCGAAGCAACACTGGCACACACATAACCTGCAGCGTAGGTACAGCCACAAGCGGTATGCCATGACCATAGCAGACACCTTTTGCCATAGACACGCCGATGCGCAGACCCGTATATGAGCCTGGGCCCATCGAAACAGCTACAGCATCGACAGGTATGGCATGACTATCAGCAAAACTCAGTGCCTCGTCAACAAACCTTCCAAGGCATTCGTTGTGGTTCTGTCCGCCACGGTTCTCGTCACTGTATATGCAGTGTCCGTCTTCACTTATAGCAACCGAACAAATGTCGGTGCTTGTCTCAATATTCAGTATGCAGGACATATTTTTTCATTAAATGCTTAATTTATCTGCAAATTTAATACTTTTTTCTCAGAAAATTTGTACTTTTGCATAAATTTAACGTACAAAGAGGAAAATGATACAGTCAATGACAGGTTTCGGTAAGCATACCGTAACATTTGGGAACAAAAAGATTAATGTTGAGGTGAAATCGCTTAACTCAAAGACTCTCGACATTTCAACACGTATTGCACCGCTCTATCGTGAAAAAGAGATTGAAATCCGACAGCTCATCTCTGACACTCTGCACAGAGGAAAGGTGGAGTTTTCTATTTGGGTAGACAAGGACAACGTAGCATCTGCAATGCCTATCAACGCCGATCTGGTAGAATATTACTACCAGCGCATCAACGAGATAGCCTATCACAAGGATATCTCACTCACAATGGACTGGGCTACTCTGCTGCGTCTGCCAGAGGTTATGACACGCACTGAGGTGGAGGAACTTACTGACGAGGAGTGGACTGCAGCATCTGAGGCTATACGCCAGGCTCTGGCACAGCTGACTGAATACCGCAACCATGAGGGAGCGGCTCTGCAGAAGAAATTCGAAGAGAAGATAGAGAACATAGCCCGACTGCAGAAAGAACTCGAGAAATACGAGACTGCACGAATAGAGAAAATACGCCAGCGCATCATCGAGCAGCTGCAGCAGATTCCTGAGGTGGAGTATGACCATAATCGTCTGGAGCAGGAACTGATATACTATATCGAAAAGCTTGACATCTCTGAAGAGAAGCAGCGTCTGACACAGCACCTCGATTATTTCCGCAAGACCATGATGCTCAACGAACCTGTGGGCAAGAAGCTTGGCTTCATCGCTCAGGAAATGGGACGCGAGATTAACACAACTGGCTCAAAGAGCAACCAGGCAGAAATGCAGAACATCGTGGTACAGATGAAGGACGAGCTGGAACAGATTAAAGAACAGGTGCTCAACGCTCTGTAAGAATTGGCTATCTTTTCTTTTGCACAACAATGACTGTGTATTAAAGCAGATGGATACGGACTGCGTCTCGCTCTCAATTCTCCAAAGAAATAGAAAATACATGTTTGCCTTAGACAGCAGAATATCGTATGGCAACATTTCATTAAATGTATTTTTGTAAATATGGAAAAGAAAACAGGAAAACTACTTATATTTTCCGCACCGAGCGGA
>JAFPAS010000207.1 GCA_017424205.1 Prevotella sp.
GCTTCTCGTCGTTGTCATAGCATTCCTCTTTACGACAGTTGCAGCAAATGCGATTGCTATCGTAGGCACTAACCCAGTATCAGGCATGACACTTATGACGCTCATTCTGGCATCGGTGGTGATGGCAGGTCTGGGACTTAATGGCACTACCGGCATGCTTGCTGCGCTTATCATGGGTTCGGTGGCATGTACAGCATTGTCAATGTCAGGCAGCTTCGTGACAGACTTGAAGATAGGCTATTGGATAGGCACAACTCCAAAGAAACAGGAGCAGTGGAAGTTCCTTGGCACATTAGTTTCTGCAGCGACAGTAGCAGGTGTGATGATTCTGCTCAATGAGACATACGGCTTTGCATCTGGACAGCTTGCTGCGCCACAGGCTAATGCTATGGCGGCAGTTATCGAACCCCTTATGAATGGAGCTGGAGCGCCATGGCTCCTGTATGCTATCGGCGCAGTGCTTGCCATTGTCTTGACCTGGATGAAGGTTCCGGCACTTGCTTTTGCGCTCGGCATGTTCATTCCTCTTGAGCTGAATACTCCAATTCTTATTGGTGGAGCACTTAACTGGTATGTCACAACACGCTCAAAGGATGAGTCTGTAAACAAGCTGCGCGGCGAGAAGGGTACGCTTATTGCCAGCGGATTCATTGCTGGTGGCGCACTCATGGGCGTTGTTTCGGCACTAATGCGTTTCATGGGCTATAATTTCATTAACGATGCATGGCTGGCTAATCCTTGGTCAGAAGCCTTGGCCCTTGTAATGTATATCGCATTGATGGTTTACCTCGTAAAGGCTACGAAGAAATAAGTATAATAGAATAAAATGCATGTAGTGTTATTGCTGTCAGTGCGGAGTGCGGACACATCTGTACGATGCGGCAGAACACGGCATGCAGTGGGACAGAAATATAAGTTAACAGAGAAATATGTATCTATTCACATCAGAATCAGTATCAGAAGGCCATCCAGACAAAGTGGCCGACCAGATTAGTGACGCTCTCCTCGACCAGTTCCTGGCGTATGACAGCGCTGCACATTGCGCTATCGAATCGTTCGTAACCACAGGCCAGGTTATCATCATGGGCGAGGTTTCGTCTGAAGCATATATCGACCTGCAGACCATTGCTCGCAGGACAATCAACCGTATAGGATATACCAAGTCAGAATACCAGTTTGATGGTAATTCTTGCGGTATCCTTACAGCAATACATGAACAGTCTGGCGATATCCGCAGAGGTGTGTCTCGTGAAGAGGAAGACCAGCAGGGTGCCGGCGATCAGGGCATGATGTTTGGTTACGCTACAGTTGAGACAGACCGTTATATCCCGGTTTCGCTCGATTTGGCGCAGCTGCTCATGAAGACCCTTGCAGACATTCGTCGCGAAGGCAAGGTTATGACATACCTTCGTCCAGACTCTAAGTCGCAGGTGACGATAGAGTATGACGACAATAATGTGCCTCAGAGAATTGATACGATTGTTGTATCTACTCAGCACGATGAATTTGATGAAGACGAAAAAATGCTTGCCCAGATACGTCATGATGTGATAAACATCCTGATACCACGTGTTAAGGAGCAGCTGCGAGACCGTCGCATGCTTGACCTCTTCAATGACGATATAAAATATTTCGTTAATCCTACGGGCAAGTTTGTCATTGGCGGACCTCATGGCGACACAGGTCTGACAGGACGAAAGATTATTGTCGACACCTATGGCGGCAAGGGAGCGCATGGTGGTGGAGCCTTCTCTGGCAAGGATCCATCTAAGGTTGACCGCTCTGCGGCATATGCTGCTCGACATATTGCAAAGAATATGGTTGCTGCTGGTGTGGCAGATGAGATGCTCGTACAGCTTTCATACGCAATTGGTGTAGCAGAGCCTGTAAGTATATATGTTAACACCTATGGCCGTTCAAATGTCAAAATGACCGATGGCGAGATAGCTGAGAAGGTGCGTGAGATGTTTGATTTGCGTCCGAAGTCAATTGAACGTTCGTTGAAGCTGCGCTGTCCTATTTACAGTGAGACAGCAGCATATGGCCACATGGGTCGCGAATGCAAGACTGTAAAGAAGACTTTCACCTCGCTATATCATGAGACAAAAGAGATGGAAGTAGAACTCTTTACATGGGAGAAACTTGACCGTGTAGACGAGATAAAGCAAGCTTTCGGCTTGTAAGAAGAGGGCATGAGGAAGGATGTCATGCAGGACATCCTTTCTCATGCCTTAGTATTATTTTCATGCGGGTGCAGATTGTGCCCGCAGTGTCTTTATTAAGAAGGAAACACCTGTTGTCTTGCATTCGTGCAAGTATAAAACTGTGAACTCTTGCTACAGCATCCAGATTCCATAAAACATCAGCAGCCTGCTGCCGGTGTGCAGACGCAGCCGTTAGTGCAGACAGAAACTCCGCTCGAAGAGCAGGAGCTGGATGTCCGTGTAGCTATTGAAGGAGAAGCCCCGCAACCGTTTGATGCCCAGCAGGATACTACGTCAAAGTCTGTTTATACCGCCCGAGTAAACCATTGGCCGGTGAAGACCGACTCGCTGCTTATGCCTAAAAGTAACGACACGATACAGGTGACGGTCAATAAAATGCCCGAGTATAACCGCCAGTCGTTCTTCGCTAAGGATACGCTGATATACAAAGAGAATCAGAGCGGGCGTTTCGGCATAGCGGGCGACCCCGTGCCTTATAGTGTGCGTACAGACAACGTGCTTACTCCGCTGCTGATATTCGGCGTATTGATGCTTATGTATAGTGTCCGCAGGTCTTCACGCCTGTTTGCCTTCCAGCTCCGAAACTTCTTTCATACCGTGCGTACAGACTCCAGCATACAGCGCGAGACAGCTGCCGAGAAACGCTATCTGCTATACATGGACGTTTACACGGCAGTAATACTCGGTTTGATGTTTTTCTTCTATTCGAAGGCTTACATCGCAGAGACGTATGTGACGTATAGCGAATATAGCCTTATGGCAATATTTGTTGGCATTACGATGGGCTATTTCGTCTTTGAATATCTCTTGCAGAAACTAGTCAATAACATATTTTTCTCACAGCATGCAAATGAGCTGTGGAGCACCTCGAAGTTCCTTGTGACAGCTATTGCGGGCGTCCTGCTTACGCCTATGCTTCTGCTCATGGCATATTTTGGCTTATCTATCGAAAACTCACTGATTTACACCCTTATTATTGTTGTTTTCGTGAAAATATTGCTAATTTACAAGAGTTTTATCATCTTTTTCCAGAAAACAGGCGATTTTCTGCAAAATTTTTTGTACTTTTGTGCCCTCGAAATAGTTCCGCCCCTTTTGATATGGGGTATTTTGGTCTATGTAGCCAACTTTCTGAAAGTAAATTACTAGTAAAACGATGATTAAGAAAATACTTGTTTCGCAGCCAAAACCAACAAGTGAAAAATCACCCTACTTTGATATCGAGCGCGACTATGAAGTAGAGTTAGTGTTCAGACCTTTTATCAAGGTCGTAGGTGTTAGTTCTAAAGAATTCAGACAGCAGCATGTCTCACTGGCAGAGCATACAGCAGTTGTGTTCACATCTAAGTATGCGATAGACAATTTCTTTGCTCTCGCTAAGGAATTGCGCGTTACTGTGCCAGAAACGATGAAGTATTTCTGTACAACAGAAGCGATAGCTCTCTACATACAGAAGTATGCTCATTATCGCAAGCGTAAGGTCTTCTTCGGCGTTTCAGGCAAAATTGACGACCTCATCCCTTCCATGCTGAAGCATAAGACAGAGAAATTCCTTGTGCCGCTAAGTTCTGTCCACAACGACGATGTGAAGAATCTCTTGGACCAGCATGGACTTAATCATACTGAGTGTGTGATGTATGAGACAGTGAATGACGACTTTACTGACGAGGAGCGAGAGAATTTTGACTGCGATATGGTAGTTCTGTTCAGTCCTACAGGTGCAAAGACACTCCACGACAATCTCGACCAGAAAGTTAAGGAAGGTCTGAAAGTGGCTACATTCGGTCCTGCTACAGCAAAAGCTGTTGAGGACTTGGGCTATGAACTCGAGCTTCAGGCGCCTACGCCGAAGCACCCTTCTATGATAACGGCATTACGAGCATATCTTCGTGACCTTGAAGACTAATAAATTATCGCCACGCCTGAAGAGCCGTATCCAGATAGAGAGACTTTTCAGTGCAAAGGACACCAGGGCCGTCACGGCATATCCTCTGCGCATAAGCTACAGAGAGGAAGCCCGTCACGGCAGTGATGCCCCAGTGCAGGTGTTGTTCAGCGTGTCGAAACGTCATTTTAAGCATGCCGTAAAACGCAACAGAGTGAAGCGCCAGATGCGTGAGGCATACCGGCTGACCATCTGCCAGCATCTGACAGAAATCTATACACCGGCACCCCGCCAGCTCAATATAGCCTTTGTATGGCTGGCCGACAGACTTTACACCACCCGTGACATTGAGAAGCGCATGGTTAAAGCCTTAGGCAAGATGAGAGCCATGCAGACGCACGGGCAGCAGCCGCAGGCATCAGAAATGCAATCAGACGAATGATGAGATATCTGAAAATACTGCTACAGCAACTTCTTCTCGCTCCGATATGGATATACCAGCACTGCATATCTCCATACACGCCAGCAGCCTGCCGATTCACCCCCACATGCTCAGAATATATGCGCCAGGCGATAGTAAAGCATGGTCCGCTTAAAGGCGTGTGGCTGGGCATAAAGCGCTTAAGCCGATGCCATCCATGGGGAGGCTCAGGCTACGACCCCGTTCCGTAGACCGTCAACTGCTCCGTGCCGTAAAACGGAAACCGAAGAACCCTGCAATAAGAAACAGAAATAATAACTCAAGTTTCGGATGTTAAGAAGATATAGGAAGATACTTTTTAAGAAGATATAGGAAGATAAAGGAAGATATGCCGCTTCAGCGGCGAAGATAGAGGACAATACTTTGGCAAGTGCAAAACAAATGTCATCTATCTCCTTCTACCTCCTTCTATCTTCATTTATCTCCTTCTATTTTCATCTACCTCCCTCTATCTACAAGGCAAGCGGAACTTGCGAAACTTAAAATAATAACAGAACAAATACAACAACATAAGATGAAGAACTTTGTTGAAGAACTTACATGGCGTGGCATGATTCACCAGATGATGCCAGGCACTGACGAACTCCTGCAGAAAGAGCAGGTGACAGCATATCTGGGCATAGACCCTACAGCCGACTCCCTCCATATCGGCCACCTCTGCGGTGTCATGATGCTGCGTCATTTCCAGCGTTGCGGCCACAAGCCGTTGGCACTTATCGGCGGCGCTACAGGCATGATTGGCGACCCTTCGGGCAAGTCGCAGGAGCGTAACCTTCTCGACGAGGAGACACTCGCACATAATGTCAAGTGCATACGCGAGCAGCTGTCACGATTCCTCGATTTCGACAGCGACGCTGCTAACCGCGCTGAGCTTGTAAACAACTACGACTGGATGAAGAATTTTACATTCCTCGATTTCGCACGTGACATCGGCAAGCACATCACCGTTAACTACATGATGGCGAAGGAGTCTGTACAGAAGCGTCTGAACGGCGAGGCACGTGACGGCCTCTCATTCACAGAGTTCACATACCAGCTGCTGCAGGGCTACGACTTCCTCTATCTCAACGAGCATAAGAACTGCAAGCTGCAGCTTGGCGGAGCAGACCAGTGGGGCAATATCACTACAGGTTCAGAGCTTATCCGCCGCATCAACGGCAACGAGTGCTACGCTCTGACATGTCCGCTCGTTACAAAGTCTGACGGACGCAAGTTCGGAAAGACAGAGACCGGAAACGTATGGCTCGACCGCAACCGCACCACACCATACCAGTTCTACCAGTTCTGGCTCAATGTGCCTGATGCTGATGCAGAGAAATACATCAAGATTTTCACATCGCTCGAGAAAGAGGAGATTGACGCTATCATAGAGGAGCAGCGTCAGGACCCAGGTCGTCGTGTTCTCCAGAAACGTCTGGCTGACGAGGTGACAGTAATGGTACACTCGCTGGACGATCTCAATATGGCAAAAGAAGCATCAAACATACTCTTCGGCAAGTCAACAAAGGAGTCGCTGCTGAAGCTCGACGAGCAGACCCTGCTCGATGTCTTCGCTGGCGTTCCACGCTATGAAGTGGCTAAAGACGCCATCATCGGCAAGCCAGCCATAGAAGTGCTGACAGCCGACGCACCGGTGTTCCCTTCAAAAGGCGAGATGCGCAAACTCACACAGGGAGGTGGTGTATCAATCAATAAGGAGAAGCTCGCTGACGCAAACTATGTCTTCGCAGAATCCGACCTCCTCGATGGAAAATATCTGCTGGCACAGCAGGGCAAGAAAAAATATTTCCTAATTATTGCGAAATAATTTGGGTGTTAGGTAAAAAATTATTACCTTTGCACCGCAAAAATATGCAGTGATTGTCCCATGGTGTAATGGTAGCACAACAGGTTTTGGTTCTGTTTGACTAGGTTCGAGTCCTAGTGGGACAACACAAGAAAAGGCTAATATGCTCGTTGATAGCATGTTAGCCTTTTTCTTTTTACATTTAGCCAGCAAAACAAAAGTAGGTGCAATCCGTAACGGGATTTCAATACAGGCCCTAAGTTGTATGTGCGCTTGTCTGTGATATTTGTGTTTTTTGATAGTTTCTTAGACATAGGCTATATGCAACAAGGCCAGCGAGCAGATACGTGTATTGTATGTTATATGGCAGACAATCTTATGTGTTCTTCTGTCGTACGGCGGACTATACGACAGAAGAACACACATAAACGACACATCTCAAAGATCAACAAACCTCATGTCTGAGTGTGTTAGAACCTTACAAATACCTTTTTGCCATTCTTGATGTATATGCCAGTCTTGCAAGGTGCTGCTATTCTGATGCCATGCATATTGTACCAAATGTCTGAAGTCTGTGTGGTTATGCTGTTGATGCCATCAGGAACGTTCTCCTCGTTGTAATAACGGTTTTCTGTTTCGTTGAAGAGCACCTTCAAACCGCCAATAACAGGGTGGGTATCCTTACCAATCTCCTGACCGAATGCTTCGCCAAGCAGATAGGCAATCTCACCTGATGCCGTGGCGTTAAGACCTTGACAGAATGTATAGCCGTAGTTCATCATCGTCCATGTGTATGTGCCTTTCATTGGCAGGCACACGATGCGGTTCTCTATCTTGTTCTGATAGACATCGGCTTGTATTGATGCCTTCCAATGCCTTGAAGCATAGTGATATTCCGCACC
>JAFPAS010000208.1 GCA_017424205.1 Prevotella sp.
AAGTTTTCTGGAAGACTATTGGCGACAACACTCGCATGGCATATGTATACATAAAAGCAACAGAGGGTGGCGACAGAATAGACAAACGATATGAGAATAACTTGCTGACGGCAAGAAAGCATGGACTTAAGGTTGGTTCGTATCATTTTTACCGACCAATAACTCCGCAGGAAAAGCAACTCAAGAATTTTACGACACAGTGTCTGCCACATGAGCAAGACCTGATACCGATGATAGACGTGGAGACAAAGAACGGTCTTGCTGACACAGCGTTCTGCGATTCGCTGTTCAAGTTTCTTGACCTTGTGGAGAAGCACTACAAACAGAAACCGCTGATATATACAGGTGCTAACTTCTACGACAAGTATCTCTCAGGAAAGATAGACGAATATAAGGTGATGATAGCCCAGTATACAGACTTCGAGCCTTGTCTTAACGACGGACGTGACATAACCATGTGGCAATACACAGGCAAGGGCAGCATCGGTGGCATAAAGGGTCATGTAGATAAAAGCCGTTTTATGGGCAGGCATTCGCTGCGTGAGATAAGATTCCGGCACTGAGAGCAAAGGAGAAATGAGAAATGTAACGTACGTTATAGTCGTTATTAACGTTATTAATAAAAAACATATAAAGCAATGATAATTAAATGTCCTGAATGTGGCAATCAGGTTAGTAGCCGTGCACCCGTGTGCCCTACATGCGGAGTAGAGATAGCAGGTAAAATAAAACAATGCTCTAACTGTGGCGCATTTTATTTTATCGATGAGCAGCATTGTCCTTCGTGTCGTAACGGCAAGACACAGACGGTGACACAAAATGTGAAGCAGAAACCAATGGGGCAGGGGACAGCAACAGCCGAAAAGCCTGCAAAGAAGAGCAGAATATCGCGCCCAATTCTTCTTACGGCATTCTTTATTGCGATTGCGAGTTTTGCTACGCTGTGGTATTTCTATAACGATGCTCAGAGTGACAAGGAACAAGATGACTATATATATGCAGTGCAATCAAGTGACCCTGAGATACTGAAGAGTTATCTCTTGAGATATCCTGATGCACCAGAGGCTCATCGCGACACAATAGAATCGCATCTGCTGAAAATACAGAAAGGCGACGAAGACTGGACAAACGCTTTGCTTAGCAACTCGCGAAGCATGCTGAAGAAGTATCTTGATGAGAATCCGGAATCAGCACATAGGCAGGAGGCATTAAACAAAATAGACTCGCTCGACTGGATTGCCGCACAGAAGAGCAATGATGCCGAGCAGGTGAAGGCATATGCTGAGCAGCATCCAGACGGAAAATACATAGACGAAGCAACCATACTCCTTTCAAAAATTATGAGTACGATGGTACAGGAGAGTGAACAGAATATGGTAATGTCGATATTCAGAGAATTCTTCCAGAGCGTAAACGACCGTGACGAAGAGCGTCTGACTGCAACGACAGAACTTGTGATGAACAATTTCCTCGGAAAAGAGAATGCTACCAGCAACGATGTGCTGACATTTATACGCAAGATATATAAGGACGACATAACGAATATGGTATGGCGCATAAACCGTGAGTCGTATAGCATACAGAAGACAGAGGTGGCAGAGAACGAATATGAATATGACGTAACGTTTCTGGCACAGCAGGATTGTGACCGCAGTGGCGAAATATCAATTTCGAAATATCGTGTTGAGGCAAAGGTTTCAAACGAAGGAAAGATATCTGAGTTTAATCTGATTCCGATAAAAGGCGATTAATATTGGTGTATGGCAGCATGCTTGCTCCTAATTAATAAGGGATGAAGAAGTGAGAGAGCTCATCCGTATGCACTAAAAAATATATGTTATTTAAACCTTTTGGCGCAGAAAGCGTCAAAGATATAAGGAATAAAGAAAAAAACACATACTTCAATAAATGAAAAAATTATTTACGTTATTGTGCATGTTTGCCATATGCAGCATGGTAGCCATAGCACAAAGAAACATCACAGGCACAATCGTTGATAAAGAGACCAACGAAAACGTCATGCAAGCAACAGTAGCATTGTTAAAGAAGGATAGCACTTTCGTTAAAGGTGTCATATCTGACATCGAAGGCCGCTTCTCGATTTCAGCACCATCAAACGGCACTTATCTGCTCAAGGTTACAAGCGTAGCGTATAAAACCAGCTATACAAATGTGACTATATCTGACGGCAGAAGCCGTAATATAGGTGTGATAGCTCTATCGCCTGATGCTATTGTGCTGAAGGAAGCAATTGTTACAGGACAAGCAGCGCGTGTAACACTGAAAGAAGATACATTCGTATATAACGCTGCTGCATATCACACACCAGAAGGTTCTGTCGTAGAAGAGCTGATCAAGCGTCTGCCTGGTGCGCAGATTGACGATGACGGAAAAATCACGATGAACGGAAAGGAAGTGAAGAAAATCCTTGTCGACGGAAAGGAATTCATGACTGGTGATACAGAAACAGCCCTAAAAAATATTCCGACATCTATTATTGACAAAATACGTGCCTTCGACCAGAAGTCAGACCTCGCACGTGTGTCAGGTATTGATGACGGAGAGGAAGAGACCGTACTTGACTTCGGTATAAAGAAAGGAATGAATACTGGCGTCATGGGAAACTTTGACTTCTCTGTCGGCACAAAACACAGATATTCTGAGCGTGGCATGCTGTCATATATGAAGGATGATCTCAGAGTTATGGGATTCGGTCAGGCTAACAACGTTGGCGACAGAGGATTCCCTGGTGGAGGTGGCGGATTCCGCATGGGCGGAGGCAACGGACTGTCTGCATCAAAGATGCTCGGTGTTAACATAAACTACGAGAAGAAAGATGTTCTGAAAATTGATGGTAGCGTTAGATGGAACCATAACGACAACGATACCTGGTCAAAGACGGCTACAGAAAATTTCGTAAGCTCTGCTAATGCCTTCAGCAACTCATTGTCACAGTCATACCAGCGCCGCGACAGATGGAATGCCAATATTCGTCTGGAGTGGAGTCCGGACTCAATGACAAACATCATGTTCCGCCCACGCCTGTCGCTGTCAACAACCGACAAGCGCTCAGCATCAAGAAATGCAAGCTATAACCAGGATCCATATCAGCATGTCGATGACCCGCTCGCAGAAGAGAGTATCACTGAGCTTGACCGACTTGATATGATGGTTAATAGCAAGAATTCGCGCTCACTATCATATAGCGAGTCAAACTCTGCCAGTGCTATGGTGCAGGTTAACCGTAAGTTGGGAAAACCAGGACGAAACATCACACTGCGTGGAAACTACAGTTATTCTGATGGAGAATCAACGAGTGCATCGCTGCAGGATGTAACGCTATATCAGATGCTTGACCAGCTTGGTAATGACTCTGTGTTCAATACCAACAGATTTAACGTCGCACCTACAAAGAAGCATGACTATACTCTGCGCGCTACATACACAGAGCCTATTATGAAACAGCTCTACCTGCAGTTGTCGTATACATTCAAACACTCTTTCTCTAAGAGCGACCGCAACACATACGACTTCTCTATGCTGCCTATGCCTGAATATCAGATGGCATACGGAGACTGGGGATTCCTGCCGCAGCCTATCGGCCCATATATCGATAGCGACCTCTCAAGATATTCAGAGTATACTACCGATACACACGAAACTGCACTGCAGCTTCGTAAAATCGGACCTAAATGGAACTATACTGTCGGAATCATGCTGCAGCCACAACGCACACACTACATGCAGGACTATCAGGGCGTACATGCCGACACTGTGCGCAGTGTCGTAAACTTCTCTCCGACACTTGATCTCAGATATAAAATCTCAAAGGTGTCGCAGCTTAGAGCTACATACCGCGCCACAACATCACAGCCGTCTATTACAGATCTCCTCGATATTACAGACGACTCAGACCCAATGAATATCTCAAAGGGTAACCCTGGGCTCAAGCCTGCCTTTACGCATAACTTCCGACTGTTCTACAATGGTTATGAATCATTCCATACACAGTCATGGATGACTCACCTTAATTTCTCTATGACGCAGAATAGCATATCATCATGCGTGACATATAATGAGCAGACAGGTGGAAGAATTACCCAGCCAGAGAATATCAATGGCAACTGGAATGCAGGAGCAGCGTTAATGTATAATGCCTCAATTGACTCTGCTGGCGTATGGAATATCAATACATTTACAAACGTCAATTACCAGAACCGCGTGTCATACTTATATCAGAATAAGGCAACTCTGAAAAATACAACACGCTCTACAACTATTGGAGAACGCCTCGGAATGAGCTACCGCAGCTCATGGCTTGAGATAGAACCTAATGGACAACTCAGCTATACACATACGCGAAATCTTCTGCAACAGAGTTCTAATCTCGATACATGGAACTTCAATTACGGACTTAATGTCACAATCACTGCACCATGGGGAACAGGACTAAGCACCGATGCACATATGAACTCACGACGCGGATATAACGACGCATCGCTCAATACAGACGAGTTCGTGTGGAATGCTCAGATTTCACAATCATTCCTTAAAGGAAGACCGCTCACAGTGTCGCTGCAGTTCTATGATATTCTTCACAACCAGTCAAACCTCTCACGTGCAATTTCTGCCACACAGCGCACCGACTCAGAGTATAATAGTATACAGTCGTACGCAATGCTACACGTCATCTATCGCTTCAACTCCTTCGGCGGAAAGGGAGCGCAGCAAGAACATCATCCTGGCATGGGCCCTGGTATGAGAAGAGGAATGGGTGCTCGTCCAGACTTTAATCACCCAGGTTTCCAGAGAAGAAGAATGTAAAGATTCAACTAATAAACCACATTCACACCCTATAGGCGGAGCGCTATACAGGCGCTCCGCTTGTCGTATATATTGGTCTTCAGCCTCCCCAGCAGAGAGTATCACTCACCTTTTAAGCAAAAAAAGTGAAAATAAACTGTATTGTTTTCGTAATGTCAGATATTATTTGTATTTTTGTATTCTCTAATGGTTGACATAAAATAAACTAAAGTAAATAGAAAATTATATGGAACATGTGAAATGTCTTATCGTGGGTTCTGGCCCAGCAGGATATACTGCAGCGATATATGCCGGCAGGGCAAATCTTAACCCTGTAGAATACTGTGGACTGCAGACAGGCGGACAGCTGACTCAGACAACAGAAGTGGAGAATTTCCCTGGATATCCAGAGGGTGTCGATGGAAATATGATGATGATGGATCTTCGTCAGCAAGCAGAACGTTTTGGTGCGGATATCCGTGACGGTGAAATCGTTAAGGCTGACCTATCTAAGCGCCCATTCGTCGTTACGGTTGATGATGGTACAGAGGTGGCATGTGATACACTAATTATTGCTACAGGCGCTTCTGCTAAGTATCTTGGTCTTGATGATGAAAAGACTTATGCCGGTCGAGGTGTATCAGCTTGTGCCACATGTGACGGTTTTTTCTATAGAAAGAAGACTGTTGTAGTAGTAGGCGGCGGTGATACTGCATGTGAGGAGGCTCAGTATCTCTCGGGACTTGCTAATAAGGTGTATCTGCTTGTACGCAAGCCTTATCTGCGTGCTTCAGACGTAATGCAGCGCCGTGTGCTTGAGAACGAGAAGATTACAGTGCTGTTTGAACACAATGCTGTAGGTCTATATGGTGAAGATGGAGTAGAGGGTGTGCATGTTGTGAAGCGTATGGGTGAGACCGATGAGGAACGATATGATATTGCGGCTGAT
>JAFPAS010000209.1 GCA_017424205.1 Prevotella sp.
CTCGGATTCACTATTGACGATATTGTGAAGGAGTATGACAAAAAGCGCAATAATCCTTCAGAATAAGGAGAAATTTGTACACTCATAATGTTAATTCCTTGTCTGTCGGTATAGAAAGACAAGGAATTAACATTTTTTATTTTTACAAATGCTAAAATAGCCGAACTTAATTGTATCTTTGCAAATAGAAAATTAACTAACAAAAATATTATTAACCAAAACATGTATTTTATGAAGAAAATCTTTACTCTTATCGCTGTCGCAATGATGGCACTGGGCGTTAACGCACAAACACACTTCGAGGCAAATCCAGAAGGTCTGGAAATAGTGCCTGCTAATACTGTCCTCACAGACAATGAGTTCTTCAAGGCAACGACAGTTTATGAATCTAAGGGTGGAGCAAACAATTACACATACGCAAACGGTGCTGCATTTACACATCAGTTCCAACTGCGTGTTGCTAATAACCCTTCTGCAGATTTCCCATATGGTGAGCAGCAGTCAGAATGCACACCTGTTATCATTGATGCAAAGCAGAACATCACATTCTCTGCTCATGTTAGAACAGGTAACAACAAGGAAGTTTGCATGTATGAAGTAGCAACTTCTTCAAAACTCACAAGCACAAACGAGTTCCTGGAGGATGGCTCAAACTATCTTTGGTCATGGACTTGGACACTTGAGGCTGGCAAACAATACGTTATCACAGAAAAAGGTGGCACTGGCCGTCTCAGCGGCTTCACTGCAGCTGTAGCTACAGCAGGTGGCGATACTGGCAGTGGTGACACTGGTTCTGGTGACACAGGCAGCGGTGACAACACTGGTGGTGGTGTTACTGGCGAAACTTCTAAGGTTATTCTTTTCTATCCTGACGGTGTAGAGGGCGCTAACGCTATGGATCTTCAGGAAGGTTTCAAAATCGCTATCACAGGAAATGCTGAAAAAAATCTTAGCAGTGGCAATAATATTACAGTAGGTGGTTCTGCATACAAGTCTATCAAAATATCAAATGGCGCACAGAACACTCTGACTCTCCCTGAGGGCAAAGTGGCTACAAAGATTACTCTCTACAGCTATGTAAACCATAATGAAGCAAAGAGAGAAGATCAGAAAGGCGGCGAAAAAGACCAGTCTGGTCATGGATACCGTTGGTGCTACTGGAAGGAAGTGGCTGGTACAACATACACACAAGAAACTGCAGTATTGTTCAGCACATTCGTTGACGGTATACGTCAGGCTGACAACAGTGTTACTCTTGACGAAACAGCTCTCCAGAATCCTGATGCACAGACATTCGAACTCGCTAACCTCTCTGCTGTTACATTCACTAACACAGGTGAACAGCCTTGTATTGTTATTGAAGTTGAATATGGCAATGGTTCAGCTACAGGTATCAACAACGTAACAACATCTACTATTGATGTTAATGCTCCTGTATACAACATCTCTGGCCAGCAGGTTAGCAAGAACTACAAGGGCATCGTTATCATGAACGGTAAGAAGTATATCAACAAGTAATTCTGCTGAATATACCCTACAAACAATAAAAGGACGGACATTCCTCTGCGGAATGTCCGTCCTTATTATATACATATATGTTTGCTACGCTATGAAATGGGACAGAATGTAAATCCTATCACGGTTCTCTTTCCGTAATTATGATGTCTCTCACACTAATTATTCTGCCGTCAGCTTCATCGTATTCTTTTATCCGAAGAACAGGTAGCAGATGACTATCGAAGCGATGATGCCTGCCAAGTCAGCAGCAAGTCCGCAGGTTACAGCATGGCGCGTATGGCGTATTCCAACCGAGCCAAAATACACTGCAAGCACATAGAACGTAGTATCTGTAGAGCCCTGGAAAACGCTTGCAAGACGTCCGACAAAAGAGTCAGCGCCATATTGGGTCATCGCGTCAACCATCATGCCGCGCGCTCCGCTGCCGGATAGCGGTTTCATAAGCGCTGTTGGCAGTGCACCGACGAAGTCTGTGTCTATTCCGCACTGTTCTATCAGCCAACCTATGGCGTAGATTAGCCAGTCCATTGCGCCTGACGCACGGAACACACCGATGCCTACGAGTATGGCTACAAGATACGGTATGATTGTAACGGCGGTATGGAAACCTTCCTTCGCTCCTTCTATAAATGCGTCGTAGACATTGATTTTCTTCCTCATGCCTGCCACGATAAAGGTCACGATGATGCTAAGCAGTATGACATTGGCTGCAGTTTTAGATACGATGTCCATCGTGTCCTTGTCCATGACGGAGAATGTCCAGATGATAGCAGCAACGCCAAGTATCATAGTGCCGAACGTAAGGAGCAGCGTGCGATTAAAGAGCTTGATGCGCTGATATGCTGATGTCACCATTATGCCTACAAGCGTAGAGAAGAAAGTGGCGAGGAGTATTGGTATGAATATATCTGTAGGATTTGCCGCTCCCAGCTGGGCACGATATACCATGATGGATACTGGTATGAGTGTCAGTCCGGATGTGTTCAGCACAAGGAACATAATCATCGGGTTGGTAGCGCGCTGCTTGTCGGCATTGAGTGTCTGCAGTTCGCTCATCGCCTTCAGTCCCATCGGTGTGGCAGCATTGTCGAGGCCGAGCATATTGGCAGAGATATTCATGAATATCGTGCCCGTAACGGGATGTCCCTTAGGGATGTCGGGGAAAAGACGTGTGAATACCGGCGAGAGCAGACGTGCCAGGACAGTCACCACGCCGCCTTTCTCACCTACTTTCATGATGCCAAGCCAGAGTGACAGCACGCCCGTCAGACCTAAAGATATCTCGAATGCAGTTTTGGCTGAAACGAAGGTCGAATCCATAATAGCTGGGAAGACATCGACATCGC
>JAFPAS010000210.1 GCA_017424205.1 Prevotella sp.
CGTTCTTATCGTTCCTAACGTTATTGTCGTTCCTATCGTCACTAACGTTCTTGCCGTTCTTGCTGCCCCTAATGCTTACACCAAATTCTTCTTCTTTGGTTTCAGCGTTACAATAGGCACCAGCATTTCCTCCATAGAGATGCCGCCATGCTGGAAGGTGTCTTTATAGTAAGAGGCATAGTAGTTGTAGTTGTTCGGGTAGGCGAAGAAGCTATCCCCCGTAGCGAAGACATAACTTGTTGAGATGTTAGGAGCAGGCAGTTGCGCCTGTTGCGGTTCCTTGATAGTAAACACCTCGCGTGCCTGACAAGCAAGGCTTTTTCCCAATTTATATCTGAGGTTAGTATTTGTATTCCTATCGCCTACAATGCGAATAGGTTTTGTTGTCCTTATAGAACCGTGGTCAGTAGTCAGAATAATCTGATAGTCGCTATTGGCGAGCATACGGAACAATTCGGCCAGGAATGAGTGCTTTATCCACGAACGAGTGATAGAGCGGTATGCAGCTTCACTTGCCGCCAGTTCGCGCACAGTTTTTGATTCTGTGCGTGCGTGCGAGAGCATATCTATGAAGTTTATCACGAGCACGTTGAGGTCGTTCTTGCTCAGTGTGTTATATTTGTCCATGAAGCGTTCAGCTGCAGCCGAGTCGTTTATCTTATGGTATGAGAAAGAATTGCTGCGTCTGAAACGCTCTATCTGTGTTCTGATTAGCGGCTCCTCGTTCAGGTTCTTTCCCTCCTCGCTGTCCTCGTCCACCCATAGTTCTGGAAACATCTCAGCGATTTTGTTAGGCATAAGTCCTGAGAATATCGCGTTTCTTGCATACTGTGTCGCAGTAGGCAGAATGCTGAGATATGTATCCTCTTCAACGTCAAACAAATCACCAATCTCTTCAGCCAGCACTCTCCATTGGTCGTATCTGAGATTGTCTATGACTATAAGAAATACATGCGTCTCCGCATTGAGGCGGTTAAAGATGTATTTCTTGAATATGTCGGGCGATAGGGTAGGCCTGTCGCTGTTTCCGATGAATGTCTTCGGGTTTGTCCAGTTAAGGTAATTCTGCTTTATGAATTTAGCGAAAGCGTTGTTAGCCTCCTCCTTCTGCATCTGCAGCATCTCCGTCATCTGTGAGTCAGCCTCAGTGAGTGTCAGTTCCCATGAGACAAGTTTCTTGTATAGCGCTTTCCAGTCGTCAATGGTTCTTGCGTCGGCAATCTGCATTGATAACGTTCCGAACGACTGCTGGTATTGGCTCTGTGCCACTTCAGCCACAATCTCTTTTCTGTGTATATGTTTTTTTAGTGTGAGCAGAATCTGCGACGGATTGACCGGTTTTATGAGATAGTCAGCAATTTTCTGTCCTATGGCCTGATCCATGATATTCTCCTCCTCCGACTTCGTGACTATGACCACCGGAATCTGAGGATGTATCTCTTTTATCTGCTGCAAGGTTTCCAAGCCGCTGATTCCAGGCATCATCTCGTCGAGGAGGATAAGGTCGAAGGTTTGTGACTGGCATTGCTCTATAGCGTCAGTGCCGTTACTGACGGTCGTGACCTCATAACCTTTGTTTTTTAGAAATAGCAGATGAGCGCGTAGCAGTTCTATCTCGTCATCTACCCATAGCAGTTTACCGTTTGTCATATAATAAGTTTTGTGTTGTTTTTTGAGGTTTTGAGGTTTCTGCGTTAATGTCGTTACTGACGTTAATATCGTTCCTAACGTTCTTGTCGTTCTTAACGTTCTTGTCGCTCTTAACGTTCTTAACGCTTAGAATCCTTCTAATTCAAAGTATTCATCATCGTCGTCCTTTTTCTCCTCCTTTTTCTTTTGCTGTGTCTTTTGTTTCGGCACGCTATCGTCGATTATCTCTATTATGTCGGCATTAATGTCCTGTCGGGTCGTAGCGTTGCTTTTTGCTGTTGTTTTTTTCTTTGCTGTTGTCTTGTTTTTTGCAGAAGCCTCAGTTTTCTTTGCCACACCGCCATTTTCTGCCTTCTTGTTTGATATAGCGCCTTGCTCTGCAGTTTTCACCTGCTGCTTCGGCTCTTCGATGATTACGGACGTAGCGCCTTGCTGTTCAGTTTTCACCTGCTGCTTCGGCTCTTCGATAGTTACAGATGTAGCATTCTGCTGTTCAGTTTTCACCTGCTGCTTCGGCTCTTCGATAGTCACAGATGTAGTATTCTGCTGTTCATTCTTTGTCTGCTGCTTCGGTTCTTCGATGATTATTCCGGTGTTGTCGCTATCGTTGTCGCTATCGTTGTCGTTATCGTTATCGTTGTCGTTATCATTCTTATCCTCCTCCGACTCCTGCATTTCAGGGTTATATGTCTCAGGCGAGATAATCTGTTCGTTCAGGATGAAGTCATCTGGCTGTGGCAGAGCTGCGAAGTGTTCGTTATAGAAATCGTCATATTCATTATAGCTGAATCGTGTACCCAGCAGCGGCAGATTCTCGCGGCTTATGATGATATTTCTGCTGCCCTGTGATAAAGACATGACCATATTGTTCTGATATAAGTCACGCGCATACACCAGTGCCTCGTCGAAGTTGTTAAATCCGCTTACTGCAATTCTGTGCAAGCCCTGAAACTCCTCTATGCTGATATCGAAGTTTCTCACCAGATAACTTGTGAAGTTATATTTCGCTATCTCATACAGCAGTTTATGCTCTATGTTTATGCTGTCGGCGAATGCCCCGTTGCCTATAGAGTCAGGGTTGTATGTCATGAGGAATATAAACTCCTGATTAGGGTCGTCAGTGAGTTTCTGTTCTGTTGTATCGTTCTCTTCGTTGAGCACCTCCGCGCGGTAGTTCCATATGTCTGCGATGTCAAACTTTGCGCCATACAGTTTCCTGCCAGCATCCACGCCGTTAATAATCATGCCTGCCATGACAGCCACATCACTCTGCGGATACTCCTTCACCACACGCCTCATGGCTGCGCAGCAACTGTCGGCATCGCCCATGTTAAGTTGTGTCAATCCGCCGATGAATATAAACTTATCGCGGTTGGCACCTATAGGGTATCGTTCTTCCGAGATACGAGTGTTTCGTGCCACCACGTCATACAGTTCGTTTTTGAATGCTTCGTAAGTGTCAGTATACAGCGAGTCCTCCTTCTTCACTCCGTATCGTGCGTTATCCTCGAAATACGGGTCGTTGACAATCAGCGTCCATTGTGATTCTGGGTAATTGTCGGCAAGACGTTGCTTATATTGCTGAGCCTTGGCGAAATCCCCCTCTCTTGAGTAGAGCAGGAAGAGATGATAGAAAGCCTCGTCGTTTTTCTCATATTCAGCAAACGATGTTGTCAGTCGCAGTAAGGCTTTTTCTGACAGAGGCAGATTATCTAGTTTGTCCTTGAAAATCACACCCGAATGGAATAATGCCTCGGCAATCACGGCATTGCTTGCCGCCTTCTGCTCTTCAGTGAACGGTATCTGTGCAAGATAATACTCACGGTTGTGCGGGTCGAGCGCAGCAGAGTCAGCAGCCGCTGTCTCTTCATTGTTGTCGTTCTCGTCCCCGTTGTCGTTGTCGTCATCGTTGGCGTTGTCGTTGCCGTCATCGTTGTCGTTCTCGTTGACGTTGTTTCCTTCTGTCGCCACTACCGTCTTGTTCATGCGCTGCCAGTTGTCGGCATTCTCACGCTTGCCCCATTTCTGTGCGAATGCCTGCTTACCCTGCTGCACCGCCATTGGGTTGTAGAAATACCATGTGCCTTCTCCGCGCTGCATGTTAGGAGCGGGCGTAGCAGGTGTGGCAGGTCGGTTGCCGACGTTTGTGCCCTGTGCTCCGTTGCGCTGCGCTTCCTCTTCGAGTTGCGCCAGTTTCTCCTCTTTCTCTTTTTCCTTCAGCGCCTCTATCACGCGGTCAATGGCCGCATTGCGGTCGGCTTCGCTCATGAGCGCCAGTTGCTGCAGCGAGTCCTGCAGATGTATGTTGTCCGTATGCGGAGTGAGTTCGTCGAGCACCTTCGAGCGCTGTGCCAGTTGTTCGTAGTCGTCGCGGTCTTTATCGAGCAAGCCAATCGCTTCGCCGTAGCAGCGTCGTGCGTCGCTGAATTTCTCCAGTTGCCAGTAGAGGTCGCCCAGATGCAGCAGCAGCACACCTTTTTCTATTCCCGAGCGTGTCGCCTTCTCGTAGCCTTTCTCGTATGCGTGTATAGCCGCCGCCGTATCCTTTTCCGCCAGATACACATTGCCCATGGCATAGTACACCTGGTCGAGATATTCAGCGTTGTTGTCAGAGCGTGCCATGCGTCGCAGATGCTTTATTCTGCGTTTTGCGTCAGTGGCAGGCATCACTTCCGTCATAGCGATTCTGGCGTTAAACTCCAGTTCGTATGGCGGATTAAGCCTTACTACGTGTTTGAATGCGTCGTACGCTTCGGCGTTCTGCTGCATGGCTGCATATACCTGTCCGAGCAGGAACCACTCTCTCGCCTTCTGTTTTGTTCGCATCTCGTGGCGAATCACTTTTCGCAGATACACCGCAGCTTCCTTCAGATTTCCCGTGTGCAGGTGGTAGTCAGCCAGCGTGTAATCCCATTCCTTCTGCGCTCTCCAGTCGATGCTGTCGCGGTGCATATTGCGTATTATATCCTCCGCATCGTACATCCAATCCTGTTCGATATAGCATTTTGCGAGCCATGCACGTGCTTTGCCGTAGATGGCTGGTTGGGTTTTATAGAGGCGTGACATGTATGAGAATGTTGCAGCTGCCTCGTCAAATGCTCCCATGTGAAACTGTGAGCGTCCCATGAGCATCCATGCCTTCCACAAGAACGGGTTATACTCCTTTCTGCTCAGCCATTCTATGTCGCGCTCTGTCTTGCGTCGGTTCTTGTTCCATTGCGGCCGCTGTTTGATTGAATGCTGCTTTATTGCTTTCTTCGATTTCAGGATAGCCGTCTCGTAGTTTGACTTTCCCAGTTCGCGGCTGCCTTTATTGCCTACGGTGTATAGCGGCAGCATTTCCGTGTAGTTGTCCTTGTTGCCGTTCTCCTTTGCCAGCGACCCCTCGATATATGCCAGCGAACCGTTGTAGTATGTGTTATACCGTGCATTGAAACTATGCCACCAGCGCGATGCCCCCGTGTTCTTCTGTGTAGAGCACGAGACAAGTGCGCTAACAACGATGCTAACGCAGAAAAACAGAGCGGCTATGTTCCGACGAGTATACATATCGCACAAAGATACTAAAAATCTGCGTGACAACAGTTAAAACTATGTTTTATTTAACACACATTAAAGTTGTTGCTAATAAAAGGGGGAGGGTGTTGGTAGCGTTAGTGACGTTGGTATCGTTAGTGACGTTCATAACGTTCTTGTCGTTCATGACGTTCTTTGTCGTTCATGACGTTCTTTGTCGTTCATAACGTTTTTAAGGCTACTGGCGTTTTTGCTGTTAGTAACTTCCTTAGCTTTTTCGTGATGTCATTGCCGAAACGCCGAGGAGTGATGCTGTGAGCAGCAGAAACTGTGCGCAGAGATAAAGCACAGAGCCGTCTATTATGCCCAGCGGTGGAACTACGAAACCTGCGATGGCAAAGCCGACAGCGAAGACAAACGACCAGACAGACATCACTTTCTGTATCTTGTGACGGGTGATACTCTTCCTGACCTCACCCCTCTGTTTCTCCTGTTCCTCCATTATGTTTTGTTTTTAATCAAAGTTTGGCAGACGAGTTGTTTGATTAATGATAACGACAAAGGACGAGTGTAAAGAAAAGAGTTTTCACCTTTCACCTTTCCGTTTCATTTTCCTTCATCCTTCATCCTTCATCCCTAATCTTTAATTCATGCCCCCATCCGCATCTTTCTTTTTTACGGCGTGCCAGTTCTTCTTCATGCTGCTGCTGACGTATGATGTCAGC
>JAFPAS010000211.1 GCA_017424205.1 Prevotella sp.
GTGACTGACAGCGTTGTTGTGGAAGATGTGTTAGTGGGCGAGGTATGGCTGGCTGCAGGGCAGAGCAATATGGAGATGCCACTTAAAGGCTTCGGTGGATGTTGCGTGAAAGATGGTGTTCTGCATGCGATGCAGGCAAAACGCCTTTCTCCGTATGTGCGTATGTATAAAGTGCCGAAGCGACAGACTATGACGCGACAGGAAGAGTGCAACGGATTATGGGCTACACCTGACTTCCGTAATGCAATGGACTATTCTGCTACTGCTTACTTCTTTGCTTCAGCATTGAGCAATGCGCTGCAGGTGCCGGTGGGTATTGTCAATTGCAGTTATGGTGGTTCGCATGTAGAAAGCTGGATATCGGATGATGTGTGCAGACGATATGAAGATATCCCTCAGGATAGTTTAGGCATATATAATTTTGGCAAATGGGATTTCGACCGTCCTATGCTTATGTACAATGCGATGTTTCATCCTGTGAGGCATTATGCGTATAAGGGAATTATCTGGTATCAAGGATGCAGCAATGTAGGGCATCATGATGTATATGCGAAGCGACTTGCTGATATGGTCTCTCTGTGGCGCAGCGATATTGGGCAGGGCGATATACCGTTCTATCAGGTGCAGCTAGCGCCGTATGTCTTTGGCGAGGATGCTAACAGCACAGGCGGTGCACGTCTGCGTGAGGCGCAGTACGAGGCGCAGTTTATTATTCCTAATAGTGACATCGTATGTATTAATGACCTTGTGCTGCCATCAGAGTTATATAATATTCACCCTTCGAACAAGCAGCCTGTGGGTGTGCGATTGTCTTTGCTGGCTTTGAACAAAACATACGGCATGACGGATATAGCCTGTTCGGGACCTCGATTCAATAAGAATAAATTCAGAATAGAGAACGGAAAGGCTGTGGTGGGATTTGATACAAATGAGTATGGCATTTGCCGAAACTATGGATTGGAGGGATTTGAAATTGCTGGTGACGACCGTAAATTCTATCCTGCCACGGCAGAATTTAAATGGCAGACAAACGAAGTTTTCCTCTCGGCAGAAGATGTGCCTGAGCCTGTTGCGGTGAGATATTGTTTCAAGGATTTCCAGATTGGAAATCTTATTGGAGGTAACGAACTGCCGTTATTCCCGTTCCGCACAGACAATTGGGAGTAGTTTGCACAGGATGCTTGCGGCCTGTATGGAAGTCAGAGACTAGGATTATAATGCTGTATATTACAAAAGCGGCAGAGGTATGTGTAGAATGCCTCTGCCGCTTTTTGATGGTATTGTGAAATATACTGTGTTATCGTATGTCTATTTTGTTAATTCTGCTGCTATTTGCTTCAGTGTGTCATAGTCTAAAGCACCAACGTGACGCTGTATAGTGCCGTCTTTGCTGATGAAGAACAGTGTAGGCATCGCTTCTATGCCAGCTGCTTCAGCAAAGATTCTGTCTTGGTCAACGTCAACTGTTATGACATTCATTTTGCCCTGGTACTCTTCGGCTATCTTGTGCAGGCCTGGCGCCATGCGCTTGCATGGTCCGCACCATGTGGCGAAGAAGTCAATGATTGCTGGCATGCCTTCCTTATAGTTGTAGTTGCTGAGGTGTTCGGCGTATGCCTTGACGTTTTCTCCTTCTTCTGCCACAACGTTCTGAGTGGCTGTTGAAGGCTGTTCTGCAACAGGCGTGACTGTTTCTGTCGTTTCTTTGATTCCTGTTTCAGCTGTTCGGTCGCGCTGTGTCATTGCGTATATAATTGCGCAGATTGCTGTGCCAAAGATTAGTATGCCTAATCTGATAGCGAATTTATTATTCTTTGCCATGTATTTTGTGTTTTATTTGTTTATTACTCAAGTTTCGAATGTTAAGAAGATAGAGGACACGTGTTGATGAACGAAAGTGAAGAATACTCTGTTTGCAGCCTTTCTGTAGCAAAAACTATTGTCTTTTGTCTCCTTCTGTCTTCATCTGTCTTCATCTATCTACAAGGAAAGCGGAACTTGTGATACTTAAATTAATTATATATATGTGTGTGTTTCCAGTATACATCACACACACGTAAAGTATCTGGCATATTGGACTACTCGTTGACAAGAGAGTTGATGTACAATTCGAGGTTAGAGTATCCCGATTCTGTTATGTTTGATGCGTCTCTTGCATCCTTCGGATTGAGTCCGTTTCTTCTTTCCCATGCGTCTGGCATGCCGTCACGGTCTGTATCCGAAGGGGCAGGGAGGGACTTGAGTTTAGGCCATGCATCAGGCCCGTTGTCTTCAGGAGTGTTGATAAATCCTGGCGATGCTGTGCGGTTGCGCACATCATTTACAATCTTCATGTCGTGGCTGTCACGATGTAGCGATGCTCCTGCGTGTGCCAAGACTTTCTCGTATGCCTCCTCTGCACTCTCTGTCGTGACTGCTTCATACGCCATCGGCTTCATAAGGCGTATGGTGTCGCGTGTTACGGCGGTGCAGGTTCCGTCATTGCCTATGGTGTCTAACTGTTGCAGAAGTCCGTATGTCCAGTTGTCTTGTGTAACTTTCGGATAGTCAGGGTTAACGTTTCCCGCAAGATAGAAATGTCCCCATTTGTGCCACATCTTAAGCCAGCCGTTGCCACGGACTCTGCCATCGGGCATAACACGGCGACGGCAATATTGTGATGTGCGGATGTTTGGTGCAGCTATTCGCCATCGTACGCGTTCTTCTGCCTTGTCGGTTTCTGGGCCAGGTTTGTAGTAGTTGTTTACAATATTTACTGTCATGCCTTCTCCTCCATAGCATCCAGCACCTGCCCAATTATAGAACACGTTGTTTCGAAGGTCCATTCTCTCGTCTTCTTGAGTTGTCATGCGTGGACCGAGACGTGGCATGCGACTGGTGTGATGAGCCATGAGATTATGATGGTATGATGCGCCAGAGCCGCCCCAATTGCCTCCATAGCCGTGCTCTCCCTTGCTGTGGCCGGCATTGACAAGGCTTTGTGAAACAATGCACCACTGTACAGTGGAATTGAAATTGCCATAGATAGATAGGCACTCGTCGATACTCCATGATATTGAGCAATGGTCGACAATGATGTTATGGTGGTCACAGCCCCCCAGACCGTCACCTTCGTGCCTGTTGACATGCTTGTTGCCGAGGCGGAAACGCATATATCGGCATATTATGTTGTCGGCTTGTAGCAGAACAGGGAAGTCTGCCACGCATATACCATCGCCAGGGGCTGTCTGTCCTGCAATAGTTACGTCCGGGCTTTCTATGCGCAAAGGTTTCTTGAGATGTATGGTTCCTGACACGTCAAATATTATTGTTCGTGGCCCTTCTTGCTCTAATGCATAGCGTAGGGTGCCTTCATGGTGTCCGTCGTCAAGAGTCGTGACATGTATTGCGCGTCCGCCTCTTCCTCCTGTGGCATACCGGCCGAATCCCTCTGCAGTAGGAAATGCTGGTGTCGCTTCTGGCTTGCTTATATTCTGACTATATGCTTCTGCTATGTGGAAAAACGATATTAATAATAGTGTGAGTATTTTTCTCATGTTGCATAGGTTTTAGTAAGGTTCTGTAATTATGCCTTTAGGCGTCTGCAAATATACGATTTTATTTCTTGCTATGCAAAAATATTATGATAAAGTGTGTTTTTTTATAGATGATAAAAAGAAAATAGATAATTTTAGATGTTATCCGAGGTGTTGTGCAATGATATTAACATATTGTGATTGTATATATGCTATTCTTTCTCTCTGATATTTTATAGCAGAAGATAATATCCGTCTTGTGCCAAATAAAATGATATGAAAACGAATGCCCCCATTTTTTCTGTAATTTCATATGGAATATTACAAAAAAATGGGGGCAATTATTCTATGTGAAATCAATTTATATGAAAATATATTTCAGTATAAATAATATGGCAAGTATAATGATTGTAGGGGTGAGTTTCTTTATATTGCCGCATAGAAGGTTGAGCACTGCATAGCTTATCATTCCGAGTAGTATGCCGTTTGAAATGGAGTATGTCATAGGCATCATGATAATGCAGATGAAAGCAGGTATGCCTTCTGTCATATCGTTAAACGTTATGTTGTTGATAGGTTCGAGCATAAGTAGTCCGACAATGATAAGTACAGGCGCAGTGGCTGCTGCTGGGATTGAAAGAAAGAGCGGTGAGAAGAATAACGTTACGACAAAACAGCATGCAATAGTGAATGCTGTAAGACCAGAACGGCCGCCCTGTGCTACGCCCGATGCGCTTTCTACATATGTCGTGGTGGTCGATGTGCCGAGGCATGCACCTGCTGTTGTTGCAATAGCATCAGCCATGAAGGCTTCTTTCAGACGCTTCATGCTGCCGTCACTTTCTATAAGCTTTGCCTTGGTGCATACGCCAATCAGAGTGCCGACAGTATCAAACATGTCTATAAACAGGAATGTGAATACTACTATAAGCATATCGAGGGTAAACACGTTCTCCCACTCGAATTGACAGAATATAGGAGCAATGGAGTGGGGGTGTGAGATGATGCCCTTGAATTCGGTTATACCCATAGGAATTCCTATAATGGTTGTAGCGAGAATGCCGATAAGCATCGCTCCAGGAACATTTTTTGCGTATAGAAAACCTGTAATGGCGAGTCCGATCATGGCTAATAGTGCTGGGCCAGAGGTTATATCACCCAATAAAACTAAGGTTGCGTCATCATTTACGACAACACCAGCATTCTGCAAACCTATAAAGGCGATAAATAGGCCGATGCCTGCGCCTACGGCATATTTAAGGTTCAATGGGATTGCATTGACTATTGCCTCGCGTATATTTGTTATTGTCAGAAGTATAAATATCAGACCTTCAATGAATACTGCCGTAAGTGCAAACTGCCAAGAGTATCCCATGCCAAGGCATACTGTATATACGAAGAACGCATTTAATCCCATTCCTGGGGCCAGGCCGAATGGCAGCTTGCCCCAAAATGCCATGACAAGGCAGCCAATAATGGCAGCTAAAGCTGTGGATGTGAATACAGATCCAATTGGCATGCCTTCTAATATGCCAAACATAGTAGGGTTTACAGCAAGAATATACGACATAGTGAGGAATGTAGTGATTCCGGCAAGTACTTCTGTGCGTATAGAAGTAACATCTGGGTTATACCCGAATAGTTTCTTTAACATTGTTTTGATATGATTTTTTATAGAATGATGTTTCTGCTTGCAAATTTAATAAAAAAATGAGACAAACAACAATATTTGACGTATTTATTCTTTTCTTTTTATCAAGTTATGGTGAGAGACGGTTTAAGAAACTGTATTGAGCCGTCTGTTTCTTCTCAGTCGGATGTCGTGTTTCCTTGTATGTAAGCTATCATTCTGCTTCTTATAGGGTGGCAAACATATTATTATAACCTTATTCTTTATGCATGTTATATGCAGAAGTGTAGTTCATTGCCATCACTAAATGCATTTGCAGGCTGTCATATCATGTGTTTTTGTATAATATGCTACGTGCAGACTAATCAGCATGTCACTTTTTGCTTTGAAATACTA
>JAFPAS010000212.1 GCA_017424205.1 Prevotella sp.
CTGATATTCTGCTGCCGGAATAAACAGCAATGCGCCAAAGGCGTAGAGTCCGAGTCCGAGCAGGATTCCGCTCTTGACCAAGGCAAGAATCACGTATGGGTTGCGTATCACAGCGAGATCGTGTAAGCGTATAGCAGCTTTCTCCATATCAGAAAGCGTATGGAAGAATGTCTGTCCTGAAGCGTCACGGGCATCTGACTGCAGGAATGGCAACACGAGGAAAGATGCTACAGCCATGCCGCTGAGCGAACCTACAGGATTGAATGCCTGCGCCATATTCAGACGGCGTGTAGATGTCTCCTTATCACCGAGTGAAAGAATAAACGGATTGGCTGTAGTCTCAAGGAATGCCAGTCCGAAAGTAAGGATGTAAAGTGACAGGCAGAAGAAAGAGAACTGCTGATATTCTGCTGCCGGAATAAACAGCAATGCGCCAAAGGCGTAGAGTCCGAGTCCGAGCAGGATTCCGCTCTTGTAACTATACTTACGTATGAACAAAGCTGCTGGTATAGCCATAGTGGCATAGCCGCCATAAAAAGCAAACTGCACCAATGAAGCCTTTGCCGCTGACAATTCCATAACAGTCTGGAATGCAGCCACCATAGGATTTGTGATGTCGTTAGCGAATCCCCACAACGCGAATAGCGACGTAATGAGTATAAACGTAAGCAGGTACTTCTTCGGTACCAAAGGTTTCTTTTGTTCCATATATTTTATTAGATTTAAAATTTACCAGGGTTAGTTGTTAGTGTAAACAGTGACAGGTTAAATGGCTAATGATTGAGTAATATTTTGCCTACATGCAAAGTTCTACACATCAACCTTTAAGCTGCTCATCAACCTGATTATTTTTTGCAAAGTTAATTTAATTTTATTAAATCGCAGTGCAATACAGTTATGTTTTTTGATTTTTTAGTAATATAATTTGGCTAAGTAGAAATAAAGTAGTAATTTTGCGTCAACTCGTAAAGAACATACAATCAGAGTTCGCAAACAGAAATTTGCGAAACGTCTAAATAACAATACAAGTAAAATGAAGAAACTGCTTAGTTTGCCGCCTAATCTTGTGAATTGCTTTCACGACGTGACAGGTCTCGACAAGAACGAATGGTTCTGTACCCACGACCCTATAGACAAAAAACTCGGGTCGGGAGGCGGAACAACATGGGTTATGCAGGCATGTCCTGAAAGTTTTGCCGAAGAGAAGAAAATCATCATACACGCCGGAGGTCAGAGCCGCCGACTCCCAGCATATGCTCCGTCAGGAAAGATTCTGACACCAATACCTGTATTCCGCTGGGAACGCGGACAGAAACTGTCGCAGAACCTGCTTTCGCTGCAGGTGCCGCTGTATGAGCGAATAATGGAAAAGGCTAATGACAAACTACGCACAATGATTGTCAGCGGCGATGTGTATATACGTTCAACGAAACCGCTGCAGGATATTCCTGACGCTGATGTGGTGTGCTATGGTCTGTGGCTGAAAGACGAGATAGCCATGAATCACGGCGTATTCGTTTCGGCAAGAGAAACTCCAGAAACTCTGAAGTGTATGCTACAGAAACCGTCGGCAGCAGAACTGAACGAAATAAAGAAAGACCACTATACGCTTGTCGACATAGGTATATGGATTCTCTCTGACCGTGCTGTAGAAAGACTGAAGGCTTGTTCAACAGACGAGAATGGCGATATAACTGAGTTCGACCTGTATTCTGAATTCGGTGGCGCACTGGGCACATCGCCTACCCGCCCGAACAAGAATCTGGAAGACCTGACTGTGGCTGTACTGCCACTGCCTGGCGGTGAGTTCTATCATTACGGAACAACACGTGAGCTGCTGTCGTCGACACTGGCTATACAGAATATCGTGGTAGACCAGCGCGAGATAATACACAGAGACAGAAAGGCGCATCCGTCTATCTTTGTACAGAATGCCTATATCGGAATAAAATTCACAGACAAGAACGAAAACGTATGGGTGGAGAATTCGCACATCGGAAACGGATGGAGCGTGACGAAAGATAATGTGATAACTGGTGTGCCTGAAAACAACTGGAACATCAGTCTGTCTCCGCAGCAGTGTATTGATATCGTGCCGGTGGGCGATGACGGATATGCTGTCAGAACCTACGGATTCTATGATAAATTTGCGGGCAGCAAACAGCAGGAGAAAATATTCCCTATCGTACACGACACAGAGACTATAGGTATGATGATAGCCTGGATGCTCGGCAATGACACGAGCAAAGACACTAAGGCTGCGTATGACCAGTGTGACAAACTGAGTGCGGAAGAGATATGCATGTATGCCAATCTGAAAAGGCTGGCTGCGCAGCGTGCCGCATTCATGAAGGATAACTGGAAGGCCATCGCTAAAAATCATAACCACTCGGTGTTCTATCAGACTGATCTCTTCGATGCTGCAGCGCAATATGCAAAGCAAGATATCGTGCTGCCTGACGAACTTGGCTGTGACACGAACATAATGACAAGAATACACGATGCTATGTTCCGCGCTGAGGTTATCAGACAGAAAGGCGGAAGCTCTGACGATGTAAAGAAATGGGAGGCTGAGGCTTTCGGACTACTGCAGCAGGGACTCACTGCTCCGATGCTGATTGAGAGGCAGTCACCAAAGATGTCTGTTTATAGCGACCAGATTGTATGGGGACGCTCACCTGTGCGCATTGACCTGGCGGGCGGATGGAGCGACACACCACCCTACTGCCTAATGGAAGGTGGCGCTGTGGTGAATATGGCTATCGACCTTAACGGACAGCAGCCGATACAGACGTATGTCAGACCATGTAAGGAAAAACACATCGTATTACGAAGCATCGACCTCGGCGCTGAAGAGACAATAACAACATACGAAGAACTGAGAAACTTCAGCCTCGTTGGTTCGCCTTTCTCTATTCCGAAGGCGGCTCTGGTATTGTGCGGATTCAATCCTGGATTCTCAAAGGAACACTACGCAACACTGAAAGAACAGCTCGAAGACTTCGGATGCGGCATCGAGGTTACGCTGCTCTCTGCCATACCGGCAGGAAGCGGACTCGGTACAAGCAGCATTCTGGCTGCAACAGTGCTCGGAACTCTCAGCGACTTCTGTTCGCTCAACTGGGATAAAAACGAAATAGGACAGCGCACACTGGTGCTGGAGCAGCTGCTGACTACAGGAGGCGGATGGCAAGACCAGTTTGGCGGACTACTGTCGGGAGTGAAGATTCTGACAACCCACAGAGGATTTGATCAGCATCCGCAAACAAGATGGCTGCCGACAAATATTTTCACACAGTCAGAACATAAAGCGTGTCATCTGCTATACTACACAGGAATAACACGCACGGCAAAGACCTTGCTGGCTGAGATTGTGCGGAAAATGTTCCTTAACCACGGTGCAGAGATACAGTTGCTGCGCGAGATGAAGCAGCACGCTCACGATATGTATGAAGCCATACAGGCAAAC
>JAFPAS010000213.1 GCA_017424205.1 Prevotella sp.
GACGGTATGCACGTCATACACCTTGGTGTTCTTGCCTGCAAGTGCTGTTCCCCAGCATGCACGCAGACCATTTTTGTCTGTAAAGCTCTCTGATCCTACGATGTCTGTTACGCCTGTAGAGAGTTGTAGGTCAGCCACGTCGCGTGAGAAATCTACGTCTACCATCACATCGCGATGTCCAGCGTAAAGTATATATCGTGTACGTACGTCAACAGGACGTGCATCAGGAGTTACCCTCCATCCACGATTCACGGTCTCGATGATAGTGCGCAATGGGCCAGTTGCTATGAGTGAGTATGTTCTTGAGCGTACATCCTCGAACATTACAGAAGTCTTGCCGTTCCATCCGTGCATTGTTCCGCATCCGTAAGTCGTACCTGTGTAAAGAACATCGTCACCGTGAGTAGTTGATTTCTGCTCCTTAGTAGGGTAGAATTGTGTCTGTTCAAGTTCGAGCTGCTTGTTGCGGTGTCCGTAATAGTCAACAGACTGACGATGGTCACAATATATGCGGAATCCTACAAGTTCGCTCTCGAGCAGCGGGCCGTGAGGGAATACGTATTGGTAAGGATTGCTGGTAGGTGGCACTGTCAGTGAAAGAATAGGCAGATGCTTCTGGTTCTTAGCTGCACGGTCGCGAATATTCAGACATCCGTATACTCGGCTTTTATAAACTCTTGGTGAGCCCTCGTTGCTGAATGTTACTGTAAACTGTTGCTTCTCTTTCTCAGTCATATCGGTCAGGAAGCATAGTTCGTCATACTCTGCGTCACCGTCGAAGTCGTCGAGCTGGCATGGAATTTCCTTGCCGTTGAATGTCACGAGCGCAGAGCGTATGCCGCCACGCAGTTCTTCGTTCCAGTCGTCGTCAATCTCGATTGTGACAGGCACGTCTTGTCGTGCAATAGAAAGCGGATTGCTAACAGACACTGTGATAGACTTTTCTGCAGCCATAGCAGCGGCAGACAGGATAATGGTGAATACAAATAGTAAGAATGCTTTTTTCATAGCGATGGTTAGCGTGTTATAATAGTTTTGCATGCACATTACGCGTGCATGTACATACCTCGTTGCAAAGTTACTGCTTTTTATTGATATTTCCAAATTTATACTCCTTTATATTTATAATTCCAAGATAGATAGGGCAGAATATATTCGAAAGATAATGTGCAAATACGAACGAAGAAAAAACGATAAGAGACGAAAATGTTCGTGGATTTTAATAGTAATTCAGATATCCTATTAATTATGGTTCGCAATATGACACAAAACCTGCCTTTCTATGTACATTTGAAAAAAGATTACAGAAAAATATTTTATTTGAGAAAAAAGTGTTATCTTTGTCGTAGCATATTTTTACCTAAGTGAAAGTAATAACTAAAAAACAATAAATAACTATGAGATTAGACGGTAGAAGACAAAGTTCTAACGTAGATGACCGCCGCCGTGGTGGTGGAAAAAAAGCAGGCATGGGCATAGGAGGACTTGTCATTGCTGCATTGCTGGTGTGGGTGATGGGTGGTGACCCAATGAGTGTGCTGACAAATGCCGATATGGGTAGCATAATAGCAGGTTCAACTCAGGAAACATCGTATACTCCTACTGCAGAGGAAGATGAACTCGCTAAGTTCTCAAGTCAGATTCTGGCAGGTACGGAAGATGTATGGACACAGGAGTTCAAGAAGATGGGCAGGACATACGTACCTCCGAAACTGGTGCTTTTCACAAGTAGTGTGCAGTCTGGCTGTGGTGGCGCGACATCGTCAACAGGTCCGTTCTATTGTTCTGCTGACCAAAGCGTCTATATTGATCTTTCGTTCTTCACACAGATGAAGAAGCAGTTGGGCGCAGACGGCGACTTTGCTTATGCCTATGTCATAGCGCATGAGGTGGGTCACCATGTGCAGTATCTGCTTGGCATACTTGACGATGCACATAATCAGATGAGCCGTGTTAGCCAGAAGGAAAGCAATAAAATCAGTGTGCGTCTAGAACTGCAGGCAGACTATCTTGCTGGAATATGGGCTTATCATGATAACAAGATGTTCGGTTCGCTCGAAGATGGTGATATCGAGGAAGGTCTCGCTGTAGCTTCAAAGATAGGCGATGACTATCTGCAGAAGAAGGCTCAGGGATATACTGTGCCAGACGCATTTAACCATGGCACGTCAGAACAGCGTGTCCGCTGGCTGAAAAAAGGCTTGAGAACTGGCGATATAAATGGTGCTGACACATTCTCTCCAAACTATGATGAATTATAAATGTTACATAACAGAAATATAGAAATGAAACGCTCCGTAATTATTGCTATTCTGCTTGTTACGATTGTGACAGCAGTTTCTGCGCAACAAAGAGAAAAATATGAGTTTATGCGCAACTTGCCGGTGTATGCTGACAGTCTCATAGCTGACTTTGACTATCCGATGGCATGGGGAAATAGTGATATAAAGAACTTTAAGAAATGGCGCAAGGCTGCACGACAGAAGGTGTTCGACTGCATGCTGACACCACCCCCTCCTGCAGGTGACTATGATGTGAAAGTACTGGCAGAAGAACAGCGCGACGGATATAAGGCACGCAAGATAGAGATACGCCTATCAAGATACTATACCGTGCCAGCATTGGTGCTTATTCCTGATGGTGATGGCCCATTTCCTGCAGTCAATTGTCTGCATGACCATGGAGCGCACCTCTACATAGGCAAGGAGAAGATGATTCGTCCTATCGTTACAACCGATAGCAGTGGTATGCCTAAGAAGGAAGACCTTGATGTGCTGGCAGATGCAGATAAGTGGGTAGCAGACCTATATGAGGGACAGTATCTGGGCGACTATCTGGCAAAGAACGGTTTTGTCGTGTTTTCTGCAGATGCTCCGATGTGGGGCGACCGAGGCCAGAAAGAAGGTCCGCGACGCGACCGCTATGACATGATTGCTGGCAATATGATGATGTATGGAATAAATCTTAGTGCATATATGACATACGATGATATAGCCGGAACACGTTTTCTTGCAACAATGCCAGAAGTTGACCCTAAGCGCATAGGTTGTGCGGGTTGCTCGATGGGAGCATACCGAGCATGGATGCTCTCTGCGCTCAGCGATGATATAAAGGCGGGAGCTTCGATATGCTGGATGGTTACGGCAGATGAGCAGATGTCGTTTAAATATAAACGTACGGAGAATGGTGGTTTTGCCAACTGTTTTCCAGGTTTGCGCCGTTGGATGGACTATCCGCATGTGGCAAGCATGGCATGTCCGAAACCAATGCTTTTTATTAACGGCGACTCAGATAAACTCTTCCCTATACCTGGCGTGAAGAAGGCTTTCGACGAGATGCATCGTGTATGGAAAAGTCAGGGTGCAGACGAAAATCTTGAGACGGAGATATGGCCAGTGCCGCACAGTTGTTACAAAGCTGCTCAGCAAAGAACACTGGAGTTTTTTAAGAAGCATCTGTAACCAAACTCAAAAAGAATATAGTATACCTACATAAAAATAAACTACTATGAAAAAAACTAATATCTTGATGTTGCTGGTGGTATTCCTTACAGCAATTGGTTTTACATCGTGTGATTCTACACCAAGTTATCAAAATGCTATTCCTGCAGAACCTGTAGCAGTTATTAAGGCAAATGTCAAGAGCATGCTAGACAAATCAGAACTGCTGAAGGATAATCAGGTGCTTGGCAAACTGAAGACTGAAATAAACACGGCTCCAGAGGGTGCAAGAGAAGTGCTGCGTGCGATGCTGGATAATCCGGAAAGCTGTGGTGTCAATTTAGAGCAGCCTGCGTTTGTCGTTCTTGAGAATCTAGAGCAGGCAAAGGGATTCCTGTTGTTTGGAGTGAAGGACTTTGAGCAGCTGTCAGCTTTCGTTACTTCAGTAAACGATGGAAGTATGGTGATTTCAGAGAAAGAGGGCTACAAGATGATAACTGTGGGAAATGAAAATCTCATGGCATTTGACGAAGATAAATTGGTTCTCGCATTTGCAGAGGCAGCTTCTGATGTTACGGAATATATGAGGGAGAAGGAGGACGCTGCAGAAAAAGCTGACGAACTGAAAGCGTTTCTCGCCGGAAAGGATGATTTCGGAGTATATATTGACTACAAGGACATCGTGAGATTGACAAACGGAATGGCAGGCAATGCTGCAGAGATGATAGACAAGAACCTGCTTGAGGGTGCAAAACTAATTGGCGTTATGAACTTCGAAGCAGGAAAGATTGTTGCTGACGTGAAGATCTCTGGCAGTGAGAAACTAGAGGATTTGTGCAGCAAATATATGTCATCAGCAGAATCTGATTTGCAGAAGTATGTTCCATCTAATAGCCTTGCGTTTATGCAGGCTGGTGTTAAGAATATCGGTACAACGATAAAGGAGAACATACCAGAAGCGGTGAAAACAGAATATGACGCCATCGTAGATAATATTAACAACGAACTTGCATCAGC
>JAFPAS010000214.1 GCA_017424205.1 Prevotella sp.
CTTCAGTCTTTCCTTGGTGAGCAAGCCGCAGGCAAGTGTCATCACGGCTGCCAGAATACCGAAAAAGGCTCCTAAGACAGCATACTGATGGGCATCAGTGCCGCCGACAAACTTCTGCAGATACGGGAATGAGAGCAGCGTGATGAATCCCATGGCATAGGCACCTATCATTCGGTATGATGAGAACTGGTTCTTTTCATTGTCGTCTTCAGTCATAACACCAAGCAGAGAACCGTACGGCACATTGACCATCGTATATACCGCCATCATGAGCAGATAGAGCGTATAGGCGTAGATACGCTTGCCTGCCGGACCGAAGTCTGGAGTATAGAGCAGCAAGGCGAAGATGAGTCCGAACGGAATAGCGCCGAAGATGAGCCACGGACGATATGTTCCCCAACGCGACTGGGTACGGTCGGCGAGACTGCCCATAATCGGGTCAGTGACGACATCAAACATTCGTGCTATGAGCATGAGTGCTGCGGCGTCAGCAAAGGTGAGTCCGAAGACATTGGTGAAAAATAGCGGGAACGCTATAGACATTATTTTCCATGTTATACCGCCTGAGGCAGCATCGCCAAGGGCATATCCTATTTTCTCTTTTAATGATGCCATAATTTTCTTAATATTTATATTGATTACACGGAACAAATCAGACAATCTAATTATCTGATGCTTCTGTTCTTCTCTATAAGTTTCTTTATTGTCTCTACTGATGCCGCTGTATACAGTCCGTCAGCAGGAGTATTCATGCAATAGTCGATGAGTTTGTCGATGGTTGACTCTGCCACATGCATTCGGGTATCAGACGATGCGTAGTATATGAGCACACGTCCGTCCTCATCAGCTATCCATCCGTTAGCGAAAGCTACGTTCATCACATCGCCGATATATTCCTCGCCTTCTGGCACAAGGAAGTAGCCGCCAGGCTGGGCAATGACGCGTGTAGGGTCGTCAAGAGCAGTCATATACATATACAGCACATAGCGCAAACCAGAAGCACAGCCTCTGACACCGTGTGCAAGATGAAGCCAGCCGGCAGGAGTCTTTATCGGATGAGGGCCTTCGCCATTCTTCACCTCCATGATAGTGTGATAGTGACGTGCGTTTATTATCTTCTCTTCCTTTATCTCAGCATGTTCGATATCATCAACCAATGCCCAGCCGATGCCACCACCTGAGCCAGCATCGATGAATCCGTCTTGAGGACGGGTGTAGAAAGCATACTTTCCGTCGACGAATTCAGGGTGAAGCACCACATTGCGCTGCTGTGATGCTGCCTTGAGGTCTGGCAGTCGGTGCCATGTCTTGAGGTCTTTAGTGCGTGCGATGCCTGCCGTTGCTGTTGCCGCCGAGAGGTCGCCTGGCTTTGTGTCGTCGTGTCTTTCGGCACAGAACACTCCGTATATCCATCCGTCCTCATGCTGTGTGAGGCGCATATCGTAAACGTTAGTGGCAGGAATAACATCATCTGGCATAGTGATAGGTTCATCCCAGAATCTGAAATTATCTACTCCATTAGGCGATTCTGCCACTGCGAAGAACGACTTGCGGTCTGCACCCTCTGTGCGTACCACGAGCAGGTATTTGCCATTGAGCTTTATGGCACCAGAATTCAGTGTGGCATTCATCATGATGCGCTGCATGAAGTGCGGATTATCCTGCTCATTGAAGTCATAGCGCCACTCGAGCGGAGTATGTTCGGCAGTAACTATTGGGTATAGATACTTATCGTAAATACCATTCCCCCATTCTCTCTTTACATTAGGGCGTGTAATCAGTTGCTCATGTCGTTGACGCACGGCAGCAACCTTCTGTTCGAAATATGTTGACATTGTGTATTTAGTTTTTAATGTTAATGACAGTTGATAATGATAATGATAACGATGACAGCAACGTTAACCCTTAAACATTATTTTATATCCTTCACAAGGAGGAATTGCTTCTGCTTTGCCCATGCCTTGAAGTCGTCAGCAGTCTTTGCTGCAGGTGACGCGCCGAAATGCTCCTTATGGTAGTTTCGCCAAGGCAGGAAGTAGCATACTGGATATTGCTCAATGACTGGTTTGAAAACGCGCTGCCACCATGTTGCATCAGGCGAGTTCTGATATCCGCACTCAGTCATTGCGATGAGTTTTCCACGCTCCTTTGCAAGTTTTGTTATGAGCGCAAGTTCAGCATGAAGTTCTCTGACAAACGCCTCTTCTGTGCCCCATTGATAAGCATCGACACCAAGAAGGTCTATTCTGTCGTCGCCAGGATAGCGCACCAGCCACTGCTGCTCGCTCCATTTACCTGAAGCGCTTGGCGAGTATGACCATACAATGCTCTCCTTCAGAGTAGCATTGACATAATCCTGTGTCATATTCCAGAGGGCGAGATACTCTTCGTCAGAGCAGTTGTCCTGTCCCCACCAGAACCATGAACCAGAGTTCTCATGATACGGACGGAAGATGAGAGGTATTGCATTACCTTTCTTATCTTTCAGCGAAGCGAGGAAATCAGTCACTCTTTTCAGCCACAGCTGGAATACTCCATGATGTGAACCTCCAGGAATGATAGAGCGCACGGTGTGCTGCGGGTCAGGCACAATCTTTATGATATCATCCTGTCTTATCTTTCTGAGCGCTTCTACAGCTTCATTATATGCCACAGTGTCTTTCTGTATCCATGCCGTAGTACCGAGCATAGGATTACGCGGATGCCATGAAATAGTTATTATTCCTCCACGCTCATGATGCTTTACTATCTCGTCACGCATACGATCAAACGGCACCGAGTCGAGGTTCTTGCTGTCGGCAAGTTCTATGCCGCCAAGGTCGAAGCCCATGACAGCAGGATAGTCGCCCACCAACTCGTAAGTGTCTGAACGTCCTTCATCCCAGTTCCATGTGATGCCATAGAACGGGTCGTCCTGATGTCCGTACATATAACCCTTCTTCTGAAGTTTAGTCATGCGTTCAATAAGTTGCTCGCGAGGTGTCTTCTTTGCTGCTCTGGCTGTATCACCAGCTATGAGAAAGAAAATGAGCAAGAGTGTCAACAATGCTGTTTTCTTCATAATAGTATAGATGCTTATAGTTTGTTTTGGTTGCAAAGATAGTGTTATTTGTTTATACTCTCTTTGCATTAAATATCTAATAGTTATACTTTGGCGGGCTTATTGCGTTATGTGATATACAGCGGCCGTTTTTATGTATTGCAAATGAGACATTAACCTTATCTGCATAACAAGGATACAACATCTGCACAGTAAAGGACAACCATTGTGACGGCAAAACAAAATCAGGGGAACAGCCATATACGGCCATTCCCCTTCAAGTAAAACACAAATTATTTTTATTATCGTCACAACATGCCACACTACTGATGACATGGAAGCCTAAACTTATTATCTATTTTATATTACATTCTTCATGCGGCATAGATGTCTATCATCCTGTTCACCGCAGACGACGTACACCAGTTTTTTTCTAACTTTACACTGGCTTTATTCATTCTGTTTTTCAAAGCAAAAGGGAAAGGCTGCCGTAATAAAAAGGATATACATTATATAATATTACGTCCGTCGCCAGACGCTGCTACTAGCAGCACTCCCCCTTTTACTTCTCAAACTTCTAATTCTTCGCTCACGCGAACATTTATAGCTATTTACTTAACAAAAAACTTCTTTCCATTACGTATCACAAGACCCTTGGCGCTATTATTAACGCGCTGTCCTGCAATATTATATGCCTCGCCATTGTTCTCTGGCTGAGCTGTGATATTCTCAATGCCTGTACCAGCACTTGTAGGATCTTTATAGCCCTCACCAGTGAATCCAACAACCTCATAAGCTTTCACACTGACACGCTTCACTGTAGCCTTGCCGTCACCCTGTCCCCATACGTTCCAGTAAAGACCATAGCGTCCGTACTGGTCAGGACCTGTATTGAGCGCAGTCTTGATGTCAGAGAGAAGCATTGCGTCAGTATTCTCTCCTACAGGACCCATTGGGAAACTTCTATTCAGATTGACACTCTGGTCGATGCTCATCAGCTGTCCGCATCCCCAGCCCTGATATTCAGACACTTCACCACCACATTCGTATGTGAAAACAATCTTAGCGTCGTCAGAGAGACCATTGAACTCGCTTGCAACAATACTGCCCCATTCATCGAATGCTATATTGCGACCTTCTGTCACATAGTTCATCTTTGTAGTGATAGTTACCTTCTTCGCTGTGATTGTGCCGCCGTCATCACCGCCACCACCCTGAATAATCATCTCACCGCCAGCTTTCAGCGATGCAATAAGCTCCGGTGTAAGGTCGAATGAGTTTGTACATGTACCTGGTGTGCCCCATGTAAAACCAACCATTTCGCCTGGCTGAACAAACTCACCTGCTATTCCAGGTAGAGCAAGCTTTGGCCAGTTTTCTGTATTGGCGCATACTGCATACTGACACCACTTGCCGTCATGAGCGATTGTGATATTCAGTGTCAGGTCGCTCGTTGCTGTTATTGATGTTGTAGGAATCCTCAAGCCATCATAACTTAACACTTGAGAGCCCTCAAATAATACAATTTCTTCTGCTTTTGCAGTATTGAACACTGCCAAAAGGGCAACGATAAGAGTAAAG
>JAFPAS010000215.1 GCA_017424205.1 Prevotella sp.
AGTCATGATGCCTGCTGCTGTTTACGAGAGCGAAACTCATCTTATTAGTCAGACACCTTGACATGACACAGAAAAAGGTAAGCATTTTCGTAGCTTACCTCAGGACACTTATATATGTATTCCTATTGTATATAAAGCCATGAATTGCGAGCCATTATCTGCTTTTCCGTAACCGGGAGCATACAAAGGCTTATTCTGACATTCAGAAACAGACATACGCTTTCTATATCTGAAAGACCATCCCATATGAAGAGGTCCCCATACCTTCGCATCAACGCCGAAGACCAGCTCAATCCAATGAAGGCTGCATTTCTCGCTCATTGTCTCCGGCACAACGTCCTCTGCCACATCAAGCGGAGTGGTATCAAAGTCGAATGATGTCAAGCCGTATCTCATGCCTACCAGAAGCAGATAGTCATCATGCTTATTCCTAAGAATATTCATGTCGCAGCCGACGCGCACGAATGGCGCCTTTGCAGCATAGCTCACTTTCTCGTCATCATATTCTTTTTGAGCCTTGCCATATCCCAGTTCTACAGCAGGGAAGTATTTGCCCTTAATATTTGCCTGCAATGACGCCTGGAAGTCGCCGCTATCTGAAGCCTTGTACATAATTGGACCTACCAGGTCAACACCGAGCGTCATTCCCTCAAAGAGAGACGATTTCGTCTTCTGCTGAAATGCCTCAGCCTTTTGCCCTTGCGCATAACCCTTTGTCGCAGCAAGCAGGAAGCATGATAATATGATAAATAAAATTCTCACGTAGCTACACAGTTTTTTCGATTTGATAATCATTTCTATCCTGCGATGTTCTTGATATCAAGTCACCAAGGAATCCTGCAATGAACAATTGCGAACCAAGAATCATCATCGTAAGCGAGATATAGAAATATGGCGAATCTGTGATAAGCCTCTGCTGTATGCCCTGTGAGAGCGCCCAAAGCTTATCTATGCCAATAGCCACAACAGCCACAAAGCCGATAAAGAACATCAATGTGCCCAGGAATCCGAAGACATGCATTGGTTTTCTGCCAAACGCCGACAGGAACCATAGCGTCATCAGGTCAAGATAGCCGTTAAAGAAGCGGTTCCATCCCATGAATTTTGATTTGCCGTACTTTCGCGCCTGATGTCTCACACGCTTTTCGCCAATCTTGTCAAATCCTGCATTCTTTGCCAGATAAGGCATATAACGATGCATCTCGCCATACACCTCAATATTTTTCACTACGTCCTTGCGATAAGCCTTCAAGCCGCAGTTGAAATCGTGCAGATTCTTTATTCCTGACACCTTACGCGCTGTAGCATTGAACAGTTTTGTCGGAATAGTTTTCGAGAGCGGGTCGCCCTGACTTCTATTTAATTTATATCCGCTGACAAGGTCATATCCTTCTTCGACAATCATCTTATAAAGCTCAGGTATCTCGTCAGGCGAATCCTGCAAGTCGGCATCCATAGTTATGACAACATCGCCTTCTGCCTCCTTAAATCCGCAATGCAGCGCAGGCGACTTGCCGTAGTTTCTTCTGAATTTAATGCCTTTTACTGTCTTATGCTCTGACGCAAGCTTTTCTATGACATTCCACGAGTTGTCGGTCGAGCCGTCATTGACAAATATCACCTCGTAGGTATATGCATGCGAAGTGCACACACGGTCAATCCACTGAAACAATTCAGGCAGCGACTCTGCCTCATTAAACAAAGGGACAACAACAGATATATTCATATCAAATTAAATATTATATTGCTGGGTTCAATAAAGTTATTTGAGAATTCTTGTTACGACCTGTTATCTGCCGTACGCTATACGATTCGTACGCTTACATATCAATGCGACAAGGAAACTTATCACAAGCGATGCAAACATATTAAACCACATGAACGAAAATACCAGATCTATAGGTCGTGATGCACTGATGGCATTCATTTGCTCTATAAGTTCAGCCTTAGGTATAGCATATGCTTCAAACACTGGCTGCATCTCAGGAGAATTGATACGCTCAAGCATAACCGTAACGATACGCCCGCTGTCTAAAAATGCGAAGTATACCCATTGAGCAATAGCCAAGATTAAAGTAGCATAGAACAATATAAATGCTGCATAGGCGAAACCGCGCCGCAGACTTATTACCCCCTTCAGAATCCTGTCACGATAATAGCTGACCATATATACTGCAATAAAAGGTATGGCAATTATCGAGAGGTCAAAAGCAAACGACAAGGCAGGCTCATAAAGCACACCCACAAAGCATGCAAAACTCAGAATCCACCACAGGCCCATGATACCGCCGAAATTGCGGGCATAGGCTTTCAACTGTAAAAACTCTTCTTGCTGCATATTTCTTTACATTATATTTTTCACATAAAAACAACAAAAGGAATCACCTCTTACCGAGATGATTCCTTTCAGAAGGTTGAGCCTCTTGTCGGATTCGAACCAACGACCCCGAGATTACAAATCACGTGCTCTGGCCAACTGAGCTAAAGAGGCAGGGAGGGCGAACTACTTACATCGCACCGCTACGACCAAGTACCCTTGCTACATTCCTGTCCTGGGGGGATTCCGAGGGAGCTGGTCGTATAAGGCTCGCCCATATCGCATGTCTACATAACCTTTCAGGCATGCTTACACGCTTTATGTTTAAGCGCCTTATCTTAAAAGCGATGCAAAATTACACATTTTTCCTTAATAAAAGAAACATTCACCATATAGATTAACATTTTTTTTCTATTATTGTGGCATTATAGGCTCTTTTCTACTTAAACGTCTATTGATATACATTATTATACAGATATGCAAGAATTAATATTGACCGACACATAATGCCAGACGACATATTACACAAACACAAATAGCTATAACCGCAAATTAACAAAAATTACCACTCTTTTAGTATGCATCTTAAATATATTTATTACCTTTGCACCGAATTTAGTAACAAAGGAGACAATTGCACACGTCTCTTTTCTTGTAAAAAATCCCACAACATTCTATATTTCATTACAGCAAGTTGACAATGTTAACAGGTTGTAAGATTGCACTAAACAGAAATGCGGTTATTTCCTCATTACTCTGTTTTACTACTCCCCCTAAAAAAATCAGTGATAATATTTAATGCTCTGAATGTTGTGTAAGTTGTATCTATACATATATTACACATGTACACCAAAGAAGAACTCCATCAAAAGCAAATTGCCGAACTGGTAGAGATTGCCCGTTCGCTAAACATAATGCCTGAATCAATCGAATCTGAAGAAGAGGCGATTGAGAAAATCATTGCTGCGCAAGATGCAGCTACAGCTGAGCCTGTAAAGCGCACAAGAAAGAGAGTGCTGAAAAAGGATACCACTGATCACGTATACAGCGTAAACGGAACAGACGGCGAAAATCTCGACACAAAACAAGCTAAACGCAAGGCGAAAGCTGCTGCAAGCATTTTCGTCACAGACATAGAGAGTGAGAAAAAGCCGAAACGCAGAACGAAGAAGGCTGCTGCAGAAGAGGAAAGCATAGCAAATGACAACGCACAGCCTACTCCCGACACAGCAATTACAGAACCTGCATCTGACCCTGACACATCTGCACTGCAAACTGCAGAAATGCCAATGACTGAACAGCCAGCTATTCTTGAGCATAACAATGCTGACGCAACAGCAAATGCGCAGCAAGACATGCCTGTTCACACTGACGAAACGACAGCAACAGATGTGCCTGAAGCAACATTTGAAGAGTCGGCAGAGGAGGATAACACCGAATCGAAAAACCTCATCGCTCAGCTGCAAGCAAAAATGAATTCGCAAAACGAAAGTGCTATTATCGAGCATCAGAGCAATCCTGACAGCGATGTGGAAAATTCAAGATACTGGGCAGGCGACCCTGGAGACGGAACAGACTTCATCATCATTGAAGACCTGCCGATTGAAGATACCGGCGCAACTGTTTCGTTCGATATATTTGATAATCCTACTACTGCTCAGGTAGAGAAAAACGAAACAACATACAAGGAAAGCCCTGACACACCAAAATATGATTTCGGAAACATCATCAAGACCATAGGACTCCTTGAGGTTATGCCAGAAAACTACGGATTCCTGCGCTCAAGCGACTATAACTATCTGTCGTCGCCCGATGATGTGTTTATACCGATGAACACCATACGACGTCTCGGACTTAAAACTGGCGACATAATCGAATGCACAGTATGCCCGCCTAACTCTGGAGACAAATATTTCACAGCACAGGATATTCTGCGCATAAACGGACGTGACCCTCAGGAAGTCAGAGACCGCATTCCGTTCGAACATCTCACACCGCTATTCCCGAAGGACAAGTTCAATCTCTGTGGCAATGCTGCCACAACAAACCTCTCTACTCGCATCGTCGACCTCTTCTCTCCTATCGGCAAGGGACAGCGTGCACTTATTGTCGCACAGCCAAAGACCGGTAAGACAATGCTCATGAAGGACATAGCTAATGCTATCGCAGCTTCTCATCCCGAAGCATATCTCATGATGCTTCTCATCGACGAACGTCCGGAAGAGGTGACCGATATGGCACGTACAGTAAATGCTGAGGTTATAGCTTCTACTTTTGACGAACCTGCTGAACGCCACGTAAAAATAGCAGGATTGGTGCTCGAAAAGGCTAAACGTATGGTAGAATGCGGACACGACGTGGTGATATTCCTCGACTCTATTACACGTCTTGCCAGAGCCTATAATACCGTTGCTCCAGCCAGCGGCAAGGTATTGACGGGTGGTGTCGACGCCAATGCACTGCAGAAGCCTAAGCGTTTCTTCGGAGCAGCACGTAACATCGAAGACGGTGGCTCACTGACTATCATCTCTACAGCACTCATCGATACGGGTTCGAAGATGGACGAGGTTATTTTCGAGGAGTTCAAGGGTACAGGCAATATGGAACTGCAACTTGACCGCACTATTGCCAATAAGAGAATCTTCCCTGCCATCAACCTGGTTGCTTCAAGCACTCGCCGTGACGACCTCCTTATTGACGACAGAGAGAAGCTCGAGAAGATGTGGACACTGCGAAAGTATATTGCAGATCTCAATCCTGTTGAAGCCATCAACGAGCTTAAGCGAATCATGGAGAATACTTCTAACAACGAAGAGTTTTTCAAGACGATTAAATCATAAGATTCAAAACGACAAACATATCATCCCCCTTAATGACAGAGGACAGAGCCTACGGAACAAGCTGCTGTTCTCTGTTTTTTTATGTCCATTGGGGTAACAGTCAAGCTCAGAAGTCACGCAGGGTCATAAATATCGCAGGGTCATAAATATCGCAGGGTTCGAAGTCACGCAGGGTCATAAGTCTCCATTTCAAAAGTCCCCATGCTAAAGTACAGAAAGTAAAAGCCAGATATGCTGCTTTTCTGCGGTGAAGACAAAAGACAACTGAGATTGCCAAAATATTAACTGTAACACTGTAACGCTGTAACGGTGAGAGGGCGTGAGGCGATAAGATTATGAAGAGGCAAGGCAGTGAGGGCGTGAAGTTTGCATAGTTATGAGCGAGGAGGCAAGGCAGTGAAGGCGTGAGGTTGGATGGTTATGAGCGAGGAGGCAAGGCAGTGAAGGCGTGAGGTTGCGAGGTTATGAGCGAGGAGGCAAGGCGGTGAAGGCGTGAGGTTGGATGGTTATGAGCGAGGAGGCAAGGCAGTGAGGGCGTGAGGTTGCATGGTTATGAGCGAGGAGACAAGGCGGTGAAGGTGTGAGGTTTGAGGTTATGAGGCGGTAAGGGCGATGAGGTTACGTTATCCTGACGTCTGTCACTGGTGTACGATTCACTTAATTGGTTTGGCAAGTAGTGGCATAATTGTGTTGTGTGTTTAGGTTTGTAAATGAATTGACAGATATCTGAAAAGTGCTGCTACCAACGGCGTTCTGACCGAGAACGGGTGTAATTTTTAACGCGCGCAAATTAAAATTTAACCCTTTCTGTGTCTGTGTGCCGTCTGCGTGTTTTCATGATGCAAAGTTACAAAAAAATCTGATATATTCGGAAGTTTTTCTATAGAAAATTTAGTTAAAGTATCTAAATAGCACTTATTAGTCACATAGCAGATGTTCAGTGAGTTATTTGTGCGAGTAAAGTTGTTTAGTTAACGAGTAAACGAGCAAACAAGTTAATGAGTAAACAAGTTAATGAGTAAACAAGTTAAC
>JAFPAS010000216.1 GCA_017424205.1 Prevotella sp.
AGTGGCTCAGCGCATACTCTCTTCGGCAGACAATCCTACGGGCAAGAACACAGCAAAAGTCCATTCTTTCACGCTCCGCAACGGCTTGGCCATTGAGGGCGAGACAGGTTTCAAACTCCAGCCATATGATATTGTCACAATACATAAGTCGCCAGACTATCAGGTGCAGCAGGCTATTAATGTGTCGGGCGAGGTGAAGTATAGTGGAACATACATACTCTCGAGCAAGGAAGAGCGTCTTACTGACATTCTGAAACGTGCCGGTGGTATGACAGATAACGCCTATGTCAACGGTGTGCAGGTGATACGTAGGGTGTCTAAGGAAGAGCTTGACATACAGCGCCGCAAACTTGAAGTGGCGATGAACGCTACAGATTCACTTGAAGTGATGAAAGCTCTGCAACAGAAGAGCTATAATGTCGGTGTAGACCTTCAGAAGGCGCTACGAAATCCTGGCAGCGCCAGCGATATTGTCATGCAGGAAGGCGACTCTATCTATGTGCCACAACTCAATAATGTTGTAAAGATTAGTGGTGAGGTGTTATTCCCTAACACTGTAGCATACGAAGAAGGCCGCTCGGCTTCATACTATATTAATCAGGCTGGCGGTGTCAATAAGACCGGAAAGAAGAGCCTTGCATATATAGTCTATCCTAATGGACAGGCGAGCAAGATACGCAAGGGCGATATACTTCCAGGCTGCGAAATCGTTGTGCCGACAAAACCAGAAAAGAAGGTTGATACGCAGCGCACTTCAATGTGGCTTGCCCTCGCCAGCTCGGTATCTACTATTGCTGCCGTGCTTATAACGGCGTTGAAGTAAGATAATCTGATTACAATAAAAACAATAACGTGAATGACTTCATTCACGTTATTGTTTTCCTTCTCTATTCTCCTTTTACTCAAGATGGATTTCATTATAGCAGGCTGGCTTATAACACTACGTTTTGCACAAGAAGGTGGTGCAAGCGATATACTGCGTCTGCTGCCTTCGTTTGCACCTTTTTCTGCCAGCAATGCCGATGCACCGGTGCATTACACACCGTTGTTGACAATGACGGTCGATTGTACCCTGTGCCCTCATAGTCCTGCCGCTACGCAACATATCCGTGTGTTTGATACAGGCAATGCGCATATAGCTGTCGACAAGCTTCCTGACGGGGGATACCAGTTTATTATAAATAATCTGCAGAATGAAAAATGCGCCTTGCTCGTCACCAATGCAGATTTTACCCAGTCACGCTGTAATATCCGAGGCACAGTGTCCATGCAACGCTTCGGACTTAACAATGCCGTAATGCTTGCATACGCCTTTGCTTCTGCTCCTCATCAAACGCTGCTTGTCCACGCATCACTTGTCAGAGCCAGCGGCACGGCTTACGCTTTCATAGCGCGTAGCGGGACTGGCAAAAGCACCCAGACTGCTAACTGGCTGAAAACAATTCCCGAAACCGACCTTATGAACGACGATAATCCCGTTATACGCATCGTCGACGGCCAAGCCATAGCCTACGGTTCGCCATGGAGCGGCAAGACACCCTGTTACCGCCAGACCTCAGCACCCCTTGGAGCCATAACGCAGATTAGCCGTGCTGCAGAGAACAGTGTCGAACGCCTTACTCCTGTACAGGCATTTGCATACATTCTGCCCGCCTGCTCTACCATGAAGTGGGATGCACGCGTCCACCGGTGCGTCTGCGATACCGTCGCCATGATGATAGCCTCCGTACCAGCATATGTGCTACACTGCACGAAGCACCCCCAGTCAGCTGTTGTATGTCATGAGGCGATAGGGGGAAGGCTAAAGTTTAATGCTTGACGTTATCGTTGACGTTTTTACACATCTACTTACTAATGAAAGAAAATATAAAGACATTTTTTAGGCTTCGCCCTGTTGCTGCACCGCCAGACCCGTCTGGCACGCGTCATCTGCCTACGGAGACCCTCGTGCCGCTCATTGCCACTTACCTCGCACAGGGCCATACAGCAACACTACCGCTGAAAGGCAACAGCATGCGTCCATTTCTTGTACACAAGCGTGATAAAGCGTTATTGCGTCTGCCTATTGCGCTTCGCCATGGCATGGTCGTATTGGCACGCACCAGCAGTAGCCGATATGTCCTGCATCGCATCATTGCCGTTAGTGACGAAGGTATAACGCTGCAGGGTGACGGCAATACGTCGATTGAGAAGTGCTCTGCGTCAGATATTGTGGCAGAGGCATACGGATTTCTGCGTAAAGGCAACACACATCCCATTCTGACTTCATCACTCCAATGGCGCATATATTCATTTCTGTGGATGCGTCTGCGCTGTGTCCGTCGCCCGTTGCTGATGCTCCATCATGTAGTCTTCAGGTCATATAAAATTCTCGAAGAGGAGAAAAATGAGGTTGTGAGGGTTTAAGGGTTAAAGTTTAATGTTTAAGAGTTAAAGTTTAATGTTTAAGGTTGTGAGAGTATCATATAATTTGTCTACTCGTCAACTCGTCAACTTGTCAACCAAACAATCTACTCGTCTATAACAAAATGTAATGGCTTAACTCCTCAGGCATGAAAAGCCGATAACTTCTTTAACTTCCGAAACCTAAAATCATTTATCTATTCTTTTTATTGCTGTTGTTTTCCCATCCTTGCACGTATCTCTTCTGATATACATGCTGCGTCGCTGCGGTGAAGTCTTTCTCCCAGCCGTATCGAAATAGTCAGTACGTACCCGTACGCAGCCCTCCATTTCGTGTTTTATTCCAGCCGTGCTCCCGCCGTTGTCATCTTCTGAAAGATAAAATGACTGCAGTGGAGAGTATCCTAATGCGCCAGACAGGGCGTCCCATTCTGCAGGTAGTTCTATAGCAACCGTTCCCATGCCGCCCCCTGGCATCGTTTGGATTTTATTTCGCGACGGGTCGCCTGTGATGAGAAATGCCGTTTCTCCCTTTTTCATTACAGGTATAGTCAGCCATGCTGTTTTCTCCGTATCACTCCATTGCGGTGTTGTCGTCATAGCCGCTTCCTCTTCCACTTCCAACCTGTGCATGTATTGAGTGAGAGTTACTTTATTTGTATCGAATGTGCTGCCAGGGTTGGCATAGTAGTTTGCAAAAGCCCGTTCTGTCAGCGGTCGTCTTGCCTCAGCAATAAGTTCGTTTTCCAGTCTGCGCAGTGTCCCATATCTCTCTTTCAGTCTTGCTGCCACCTCCTCCGTCATAAGAATTGTGCGGAATGTATAC
>JAFPAS010000217.1 GCA_017424205.1 Prevotella sp.
CGTACGAAATGTCATTGTGGAGAATTGTGACTATGCAGGTTACTGCAAGCGTGGCATATACATCAAGACTAATCCTGACCGAGGCGGATTTGTAGAGAATCTATATGTATACAACTGCGAGTTTGATGAAGTAGAGGATTTGTTCTATGCTACAAGCATGTATGCTGGCGAGGGCATGGATAATATTCATTTCTCTACCGTAAGAAATATATTTATCAACGGAGTAAAATGTCGCAAAGTATTAGCAGCAGCTCTCGTACTGCAGGGTACTGACAAGAAGCCTATTCAGAACGTGGAGTTCAGGAATATCCTTGTAAACGAAGCGAAGATTGGCATAAGTTTCGATAAGACACAGAATGTAACCATGCAGAACTGCCATATAGGAGGACGCGTGGGTGTACCAAGCACTGCTGCGAAAAAAGACAATCTCTGGAATAGATAAAAAAGAATAGAGATTCTCAGACTATTCAGACTACTCTGATTACTCCGATTACTCCGACCACTCCGACTACTCCGATCACTCAGATTACTCTGATTACTCTGACTACTCCGACCACTCTGACCACTCTGACTAAACAAAACTCTCATCATGAAAAAACTTGCTATTGCAGGATGTGGCAAACTTGCCAGCATCATTGTTGATGCCTTGACAAACGGCATGCTACCAGAATACGAGCTGGTGGCAGTCTTCTCTCGCACAAAAGAGCACGCCGAAGCGTTAGCTGAAAAATATAACGCCACAGGGAAAGAATGCATCGTAGCAGATTCTTTCGAACAACTGTTAGCACAGAAACCCAACATTCTCGTAGAGGCTGCTTCGCCTGCTGCCATGCGCCAATGGGCTATTCCTGCCCTAAAGAATGGCACCTCTGTCGTAACACTTTCTATTGGAGCGTTTGCTGATGATGCTTTCTACAACGAGACCATGCAAACCGCAAAGAACCATGGTACTCAAGTGTATATCGTATCTGGTGCCACAGGCGGATTCGATATTCTGCAGACAGTCTCGCTAATGGGTGGCGCTACAGCTGAATTCTTCAATGAAAAAGGGCAGGATGCGCTTCGTGGCACTGCTGTATATGACGACTCATTGCAAACAGAACAGCGCACTGTATTCAGCGGAACAGCAAAGGAAGCAATAGAGATGTTCCCTACGAAAGTGAATGTAACTGTTGCTGCAGCCCGCGCATCAGTCGGACCAGAACGAATGAATGTCAGGATGCAGTCTACTCCTTATTTCCGTGGTGACACGCAGAGAGTTGAAATACGCAATCCGCAAGTGCGCGCCATAATTGACGTATACAGCGCTACAGCTGAGATTGCCGCATGGTCGGTTGTAAGTACCCTGCGCAACATCTCATCTCCAATTGTGTTTGTGTAATAGTATACAAGTTGACAACTTTATTAAAAAAACACATAATGAAAACAAACCATCAAGTCAGATATGCTGCTCATCCTGAAGACGCAAAGCATTATGATACCAAACGCATAAGACGTGACTTCCTCATTGAAAGTGTGTTCACTGCCGACGAAGTAAACATGGTTTATTCCATGTACGACCGTATGATTGTCGGTGGAGCAATGCCCGTAACAGAACAGCTGACGCTTGAGGCAATCGGCCCGCTGAAGTCTACATACTTCACAACACGACGTGAGATCGGCATTTTCAATGTTGGCGGAGAAGGTTATATTAAAGTAGGAGACGAAACATTTGAACTGGGATACAAGGAAGCATTGTACATCGGCAGAGGAGAACGCAACGTAATTTTCTGTTCAAAAGACGGAAAGGCTCCTGCTAAGTTCTATTTTAACTCATGCACGGCACACACTGCATATCCTTGCAGGAAAGTGACAAAGGCTGATGCTATCACGACCAGCATGGGAGAACAGGCGACAAGCAACGAACGTAACATAAATAAAATGATTGTCAGTCAGGTTCTACCGACATGCCAACTACAAATGGGAATGACCGAACTAAGTATTGGCAGCGTATGGAATACAATGCCAGCACATGTTCATAGCAGGCGTATGGAAGCTTATTTCTACTTCGAAGTACCAGAGAATCAGGCTGTGTGCCACTTCATGGGCGAAGTTGACGAGACTCGCCACATATGGATGAAGGGCGAGCAGGCAGTGCTATCGCCAGAATGGTCTATACATTGTGCTGCTGCCACTCACAATTACACGTTTATCTGGGGCATGGGAGGAGAAAATCTTGACTACAACGACCAGGACTTCTCTGAAATAACAGACCTGAAATAAAGTCCTAAGATTATAAAGCTACGTATAAAACAACCCGTTTACTTGTCTACTCGTCTACTTGTTAACTCGTCTACTTGTATACTTGTATACTTGTTTACTTGTCTACTCGTCTACTTGTCTACTCGTCTACTCGTTTACTCGTCTACTCGTTTACTCGTCTACTCGTTTACCCGTCAACTAAACACCAAACCCAATGAACAAATTCAATAAAATTGTAGCCATAGAACCAGTCAGTCTAATACCGCAAGCGGAACAGAAGCTACAAGAACTGGCTGAAACAGTAATAATATATGATAACATACCTACTTCGTCTGAAGAAAAGATTGCACGCATCGCTGATGCTGATGCCGTACTGATTAGTTATACCTCGTCACTATCTGGTGATGAAATGGCACAATGCCCGAATATCAGATACGTTGGTATGTGTTGCTCCCTCTACTCGCCTGAAAGCGCAAACGTGGATATCAGATACGCAGAGGCTAACGGAATAACCGTAACAGGCATTCGCGACTACGGAGATGAGGGTGTCGTGGAATATGTAGTTAGTGAACTCGTCAGACTTATGCACGGATTCGGCGAACCATCATGGGAAGAGATGCCGCGTGAGATTACAGGTCTGCGTGTTGGAATTGTCGGACTTGGCAAATCTGGCGGCATGATTGCTGACGCCATGAAGTTCTTCGGCGCAGAAATAGCATATTTCGCTCGCAGCGAGAAAAGCCACGCTACAGAGAAAGGCTACCGCTTCATGCCGCTGACTGAGATGCTGGAATGGTGTGATGTAGCGTTCTGCTGTCTTAACAAAAATACGGTTCTGCTGCACGAAGAGGAGTTCCGCCGCTTTGGAAACCGTAAGATTCTTTTCAACACAGGCTTATCACCTGCATGGGATGAGGAACCGTTTAAGAATTGGCTCAACAATGACAACCGCTGCTACTGCGATACTCTCGGTGCTCTTGGTTCTTCCGACCTGCTCTCCCACCCTAATGTGCGTTGCATGAATGTGTCTACCGGACGCACATCTCAGGCA
>JAFPAS010000218.1 GCA_017424205.1 Prevotella sp.
ACTCGACCCAACAAACCAGGTGTACGGACAGTTTACGCTGAAGATTGAGGGCCTGCCTGTCGGCACACACAGCATACAGACATACCACAACAACTGGGAGAATCCGGAGAAATGGTACTGCACACCTATGACCGTGAAGTGTAACGGTACTGTGGTGCATGAGAATGTCCTGCCTACATTCAGCCAGAATATCGCAGCCAACGCATGTCTGCTCACCACAACATTCACCATAGCAAATGCCGGCGACGCCGTAGAAATTGAGTTCTCTACTTCTGAGGCTAACCCTGGCGCAGCCGACAAAGGACAGGCAAACCACTACATGGTGCCTGTGTGCAACGGTTTCGAACTTAACACAGCCAACATAGCATCACAGGCGAAAGAGCCATATCCTGCCGACGGCGACATGCACACCGACGCTGACAGCAAGAGCATAACACTGAAATGGCAGCCTGCAAATGCCAATGTAGCACAGCACGCTATATACGTTGGACTCGACTCTGCTTCTGTGGCTGACGCTACAGCTCCTGCTGCAACACAGACTGCAACAGAATGTACGCTCAGCAATGTATATTCAATGAACACATACTATTGGCGTGTGGACGAAATTGACGCCGCAGGCAACGTGACAAAGGGTAAGATATGGAAGTTTAAGCCACGCCAGCTGGCATTCAACGGCGCTGAAGGCTACGGACGATTCGCACAGGGCGGACGCGGCGGCGTGGTATATCACGTGACAAGCCTCAGCAATGAGAACGTGCCTGGCACTCTCTACTACGGACTCAAGAACACTGAGATGGGACCACGCACTATCGTCTTCGACGTGTCGGGCATCATCGACTTCGGCTTCGAAGCTATCTTCATACAGCCATACGTCACTCTGGCAGGACAAACTGCACCTGGCAAGGGCATCTGCATAAAGGGCTCGAACATCAACATCGGCTCTGACAACATCTGCCGCCACATGCGCTTCAAGCACGGATATGGTGACACTGGCAACGCCATGGGTCTCTCTGGCTCTAACCATACTATCGTCGACCATACCACAGCAGCATGGGGAACTGACGAGACAGTGTCAGGACGCGGTGCAAAGAACATCAGCTTCCAGTATTCTATGATTGCCGAGGCTCTCGGTATTGCTGACCATAAGAACTACGGCGAGGGCACTAACCACGGCTACGCCGCTACAATCGACGGCAAGGTGGGCTCATGGCATCACAACCTCCTGCTCAACTGCGCCGGACGTAACTGGAGTATGGGCGGCGGAATGGACGGCGAGAACAGACCGATAGGACAGCTCGACCTCTTCAACAACGTTGTATACAACTGGAACAGCCGCACTACTGACGGCAACGCACATGAGGTGAACTTCGTGGGCAACTACTATAAGATGGGACCAGACACCAGACACAAGGTGCTTATCACTCAGGACTTCGAGGGTGCCATCAACCCAGAGGGAACAAACAAGGCGTACGTGAGCGGAAACATCCGTGAGAACAAGGACGGAAGCCTCTCAACAGACAAACTCAACGACACATACAACCGTCGTGCAAGCAACGGAGGAGCTATACCTACAGGATACGAGACATTCGTAAACGAACCGCTCTTCCCTTCTTATGCAACAATACATACGGCTAAGGATGCATTCAAGATTGTTACCAGCGAGGCTGGCGCAACAATGCCTATGCGCGACGACCAGCACTTGCGCGTTGTTGATGAGACTATCGACGGCACATACACATACGTCGGCTCACGCTCAGGCATAAAGGGCGAGATTGACCATGAGAACGACTGCGGCGGATGGGAGGTATATCCTGAAGAATCACGTGCTGCCGACTTCGATACTGACCAGGACGGTATGCCTGACTGGTATGAGAAGCTCGCAGGCACCAACCCTGCAGCTGCAGATAACAACAATGACCCTGACCAGGACGGATGGACAGCGCTCGAGGACTATCTGGAGTTTATGGCACATCCATACATCGTCATCAACCCTAACTCTCAGACAACATTCGACGCTGCACCTTGGTTCCGCGGATTCAAGAAGACATCGCCTGAATACAGCATCACTACAGGCAGCGACCTCTTCACAGCGTCTGTTTCTGGCTCTGTTATCAACGTGAAGACTAACGGCAACGGCGGCATAGGCATCATCACTATGAAGGTGAAGGACAATGCTGGCACAACACACGAGAAGCGTCTGAGCGTAGCAGTGACTGGCGAGACTACCGGAATAAACAACGTATGGAGCGAGGAGAATATCGACGTGGCAAAGCGCGAGTTCTTCACTCTCGACGGCAAGCAGGCTACAACATTCCGCCAGAACGACATCTACATCATGAAGGTGACTGACAAGAATGGCAAGGTCTACACAATGAAGGCTATCAGAAAATAAGGTCTTGAGGGATTAAGATCACTAAAAGCAACGAGGAGAAAGAGCGAAAACTCTTTCTCCTCGTTTTGTTTTATTGTAGTTGTTAAGCCATTACCACCGAGATGTTCCGTAATTTGGCATTTGGATGTTCCGTAACACAAAAAAATGGTTTATGGTTATTACGGGCTGAAGGCCCAATGCCTGTACATAGCTCAGAATAATTGTTTATTGTATCATTATCATTAATCGTTTTTGATTATTGCGGGCTGAAGGCCCAATGCCTGTACATAGCCCAGGGCAAGCGAAGCGGCACCCTGGGGAATTATACGTCATCATCACCCCAGCGCCCTATAAGGGCAAAAGTCCAAAACCAAATGCCTTTTTGTTTGGTATGTATGATAGATATAATACTTTTGCCCTTTGACATACTGTCTACCTCCTCCTTACACGGCATAACCAAAGCAAGCTTGGTTCTGCTCTTGTTGTGTTCGTCGGTTCAGGGCGTCTATTGTATTACATCTTTATATACCCAAGGTGTCGCTTCGCTTGCCTTGGTCTATGAACACTCCGCGCCTGCCCTTTCAGGGCGTTATTGGTAATTGGTTACCCTGGTTGCGGTTTCAGGGCGTGTGTTGTTCTTTGTACTCTCCATTTGCTTACATATCCATAAACTCATAGGTGTTGCCAACGACGCAGAAGATTCTCTGATAGATGCACATAACCATCAATTATAGAATTAGGCAGATTTGACCAAAGTGTAGGAATCTACAACGGATATGTGCGCATTTACACATAGTTTCCCGTTTTCAACTTTCAACTACCCCACTATTTTTTGGCCGTTTCTTAAAGTAATTCTTGGCCATTTCTTAAAATAATTCTTGGCCATTTCTTAAAGTTTTGTTATCTATCAGACATTGCACAGGTGCAGCATCATGTCTCTTACATATCCATAAACTCATAGGTGTTGCCCACGACGCTGAGGTATTTCATGAATGCCGCATTGTCTATGACCACCGTACCGCGGCAATCGTTAGGGTGGAAACTGAGTGTCTCGGCGTGCTGCAGACAGTCGTCGAGAAAGAGATGCACATGATTCTCCGTATCGTTTATCAGTCCGAAAGGCGATACGCTGCCTGGCTCCAGCCCGAGATAGCGCATCATGCGTTCAGGCGAAGCGAACGACAACTTGCCCGGCGATGGTAGTCCCTGTGCTGTCAGGCGTGCCTTCAGACGCTGCTCAAGGTCGTGTATGTCGAGATCCTTATCACAGTGGAAAGATATGAGATAGTGGCGGTTGCCCTTATGGTTACGCATAAAAATGTTCTTGCAGTGCACCGAACCGTCGTCGCGCCACCAGCGTTTAGCCTCCTCTATGGTCTTTCCTTCCGGATGATTGTAGCATGTGTAAGGTATGTCGTGTTCAGTCAGGAAACTGAGCACTGTCTCTTCTCTTGTCATACGTTGTCTGTTATTTTCTTGAATTTTTCTATTGATGTCTTTCTTAACTGCTGCGGTGACATTCCGGTGTTACGTCGCATGAATGTTCCGAAGTGCGACTGGTTGCTGAATCCCATTCTTGTGGCAATCTGCTTGATGCTCATCTGCGGATTGCGCAGCATGATTTTCGCAGTGTTGACGAGTTGTTCGATGATTATCTCTGATGCCGTGTGTCCTGTCACCTGCTTGCAAATGGTAGAGAAATATTTTGGCGAGACATTCAGCTGCTCTGCCACCTCGTTCACACTGTGTATCGGCGGATTAGCTTCGTTCAGTATCTGTGCAAAACGATTGACAAGCTGGTCTGCCGAGCTGTAGCATATCGGGATGCCTGATTTGTCGTCCTCTGTATTCTTAAACATCGAATAGAACTCTACGGCACAAAGCTGCATCATATGGTTTATAGAGAAATTGCGCAGCTCTGTCTCTGGTTTCCTAAACATGTGCGCCAGCAGTTTGTGGTATGCCTTCATAGCATCAATATCCTCTTTCGACAGATGCGCCACCCTATGGTTCTTTCTGATTCCGTAGAACGAGATGTTAAAGTTGAGGTCGCGCATTATCTGCTGAGCGTAACTGCTCGATACGAAGCATCCCTGCAGTTCGAAGTTGACGCTTGTCATGCCGTTCTCGATGATGTTGCGCGGCGTACACAAGAAGACGTCTCCTGCCGTGAGGTTTATTGTCTTATTCTCGATATTGATTATGGCATCGCCCGACAAGACGAGCAGCAGCAGATATCCGTCTATCAGTGCTGCGTTCTTCTGCCTCACCATCATATCCTGTACAGAATTGATGATTATGATGTTCGAGTCCATATATACTATTTTTTCGTTCTGGTGTTTCTTCTCCATGCTACGCTCGCGTATCATGTCAGTATTTATCCTCTCCATGTCGTTTCCTTAGTTTTCTTCTTGTTAGTTGTATTAGTTTTTCAGTACCGCTATTTTCAAACGGGATGCAAATTTACGTCAAATAGAAGAAACAGACAATTTCGATTGTAATAATTTTCCTTAATTATAATTTTTGGATAACAAAAAGAGAAATTTAGAACATACACACTCGTTATTTGTTTGATTTTTCCTGACATAAAAGGAAAATCAGAATATTATTCTTTTATCCGGATAATGTTGGAAAGAACAGGATGTGATATGAAATTATAGGATATTCTGTAGTATTCTGGCGACACTATAGCGTCTCGAGCGTTTCTGTGAAGAGCGTCTCAAGTTTCTGCGCCACAGTCTCTGGCGATGCCATGCGCTCTATGGCGTGTGAGATGACTGGCGACGGAGTGACCGCCTGCACAGCTGTCATGGCCTCCATGAGCGAGAGAGCACTGTCAGCAGCTGCTGTGAAGCATGCCCCCGGAATGCGCAGCGACATCGGAGCGGCGGTTGTAGCCACCACAGGCATGCCTGTCGACATGGCTTCCATCAGCACCAGCGGCTGCACCTCGCTGCGCGATGCCAGCACCAGTGCGTCTGACGAATACAGCAGTTGCCGCACCTCGTCGCGCGACAGTTCGCCGTGAACGTGTATATCTGCCTTGTTCGGCATGCCGGCTATGATGCTGCTGAGCGCCTTGCCGTCAGTTTCTCTGCCCGCAATGTGCAGTTCGCAGTTCTTCATCTGGCTGAATGCTGCCAGCAGAGTGTCGTAGCCTTTCATGCGGAGGAATGCCCCATTGGCATTCGCCAGGCAGCAGAAGCGGAACGCCCTGCCCTCTCGCGGTTCACGATCGCGATAGGCGTAGAACGTTGTGTCTATTACGTTCGACACTGTCTGCCATCGATAGTCTCGCCCGAAGAGCGGAGCGAGATCAGCCACAAGCTCGTCTGCCACAGGCATGACACAGCGTGCGTGCTCCATAGTTTCTCTGAGCAGTGTGCGTGCCCAGGCATCCTTCTCCCAGTGTTCGCCGTATGCACTGCGGAAGATGCCCGACGAGAGATGCTCTGTTATGTAGTATGGTATGCCCGTCTGCTGGCTTATCATTGCAGCAGCCGTGCCAGCCCACTGCGTACAGTGGGCATGCAGAATGTCTGGAGTGCCGTAGCGTGCGCAGTATTCAGCATACATCTCGCTGACTATGCGGCAGTATCGCTGCTGGTTTATCCGCACATTGCGCGGCACACCACGCATGTTTGTGCGGTATACGTTCAGTGTGCGTGAGTCACCGAAAGGTTTTATCTCTTCATGCCATCTGCCCGTGCGTGCCGTCAGATAGTGCCACGGATAGACCGTCACCCCCAGCTGCTGGCAGTGAAGCACTCCCACCTGATGGCCGCGGCTCATCAGCGCCTTCGCCTGTTCTATGCAGAAGTATCCGCCATAGGGAGGCAGGAACGATGGTATTTCGAGAATATGCATGAGTTATGTTTTTTTTTGATAGAAAATCTAGAGAATCTAGAATATCTAGAACATCTAGAGTCTCTAGAACATCTAGAACATCTAGAGCATCTAGAATATCTATATAGCCTGAAAATTATTTATCTCCTCTGCCCATAGCCGCATGATACGCTCACGGCTGTACTGCGCAGCTATGTCAGGACCCTCGCTGGCAAGACGTGAGTGCAGCGCAGGGTCATTCTCTATGGCAAGTACGGCCTTGCCTATAGCTTCTGCATTGCGCTCCACGAGCATTCCGCCACGCCCTTCGGCAAGCAGATGACGCGGACCGTGGGGCACATCACATGCCACAACAGGCACACCATGTGCCATAGCCTCGATGATGACGAGCGAGAAGCCTTCGTATTCTGATGTCACGCAGACGATATCTGCCGAGCGATAGACAGCGGCAGGATTGTCTGTAGCGGAGTGCAGCGTGACACTCTCTTCAAGCTGCAACGTATTGATGAGTGTCTGCAGCGGCTCGCGTTCACGCCCTTCGCCATAGATATGCAGCGAGCAGTCTGGCAGGTCATGATATATCTGCTGCCATGCGCGGATGAGCAAGTCATATCCGTTAGCCTTCTCCAGCCTGCCCAGCGCCACGATGCGATGCTGCTGACTGGCAGTCTCTACATCAGTGCTGGCGGTGAGTGAGAGATAGTTCGGGATGACCGTTACACGGCGTGCATGGCGGTATTCTGCAGCATCGCCATCAGTAAGGCACACCACAGTATCGACATTCTGCTCCATGCGGCGCACAAGCCACGGCAGCGGCATCGTGAAACGCGGCTGGTGCGACTCGTATATCATGCGGCAGGCATATCGTCGCAAACCATAGAGATACACGCCGAGCAGTCCGGCAGATGTCATTACGTCTGGTTTCTCTTGCTGTATTACTTCTGCCACACGGTGTGTCACCTGCCAGAACGTCATAGGCTTGACAATCTTTGACGAGTGTTTCTTTATTCCTAATCGCACACGCTTCACCAGCGGCGAGAGCTCAAAGGCATCACCGTCTGGGTAGTCGTAGACCTCTATGAGCACCACCTCGCACAGTCTGTTGCCGGCAAGATAGTTCATCTTGTCGGTCATGATGCGTTCGAGTCCGCCGCAGATGGCGAGTGTCTCCATGACGTATGCTATTTTCATCTCAGAGATTGCAAGGTTATGTTTTTTTGGGGGGCTAGAGAGCCTAAATGATCTAGAGAATCTAGAGAGTCTAGAACATCTAGAGTTTCTAGAGTTTCTAGGATATCTAGGACATCTAGAAAAATCTAGAGCCTCTAGAAAATCATATTTTGTTTTTCTTTATTCTTCTTGCTGCGAGCGCCATGGCCCATAACGGGCGGCAGGA
>JAFPAS010000016.1 GCA_017424205.1 Prevotella sp.
CTGGTTGACCTTTAAGGCAGACTGTCCGTATGATGTCATACATGACAGTGTGAGCAATAGCGTAAGAATCTTTTTCATTATTGTCAGTTAGTTTTTAAGTTATATCGATAGTTAGTGTTTTCGTTTCTTGTGCTACAGAGTGTGAGCGATACGGCAGTTTATTTCTTATCAGCCTTTACGCCGAAGTCCACCACCACATTCTTATATCCTATAGCTTTGAATCGTTCAGTTGTTTCCCTGACAGCCTTCTCCCTGCATTCTGCCACCACGAGCGATGTTATACCCTCGTTTATCATGCGGCTGCGTGCTTTCTCCAGCATGCCCTTTCTGACCTTAGCGCTCTGCGCGAAATCGTCGTTCTCTGACAGAACGACCTTAGTCATGCTCTCGTCGATGAAGTTCGAGTCGAGCAGGCAGATGTCCGGATAGCTGAGAAAAATAGTGTCGTTATCTGTGCGGAACCAATTTTCAGGCAGCGCCTTCATATTGATGCCCACAGACATTCTGCCCTGATAAGCACAGCGCACCTTGTCCTTCACCAGTCCCATCCATCGTCTCTGCACGGTGTCGATGGTTGTGGTGAGTTCTATGCTTGCCAGTTCCCACTGTCCTATGCTGCGTATCGAGTCGATGACTATCGGAGTCATCTCTGTTCTCTCCTCCGCCACAGTTTCTGCTCCGCTGTCAGCGAAGAGGCTGCGCACGCCGATGAACGCCGCCACGCATATAGCAATGAGTATGATAGCGAGTATCAGGTAATGCTTAATCTTCATAGTAGTGTTTTTATTCTTGCTTTATAGTCCAGGGCTCTAGGTTCTTCTAGATATCTAGAATCTCTAGAGTTTCTAGGCTCTCTAGGACATCTATAGTCTTTAGAATCTCTAGGCTTCTTTGCCAGCTTTCGCTGTTCGCGCACCAAGCGGTAAGAGCTGCGGCCCTTACTTCGCTTGACGTCCGCTGCTCAAGCTGACGAAGATTCTCTTTCTTCTTTCCTCTATCGTCTTCCCTTAAGCCTTGCCAGCAGGCTGCGCCACGGCAAGTCGTGATATACGATATGTCCTACGAACATCACCACAACCACGGTGTTTACTGCCAGTGCTGCGAGTGCTGGCAGATGGCTGTTGCTCCACATTATTACAGCCGTGAATAGCGCAGCTATTGCCACATAGACAGCGATAGACATCATCGGGTAGTTTATTGGATTTTTCTTCTGTCCCATTATGTATGACAGCACCATTGCTGTGCCGTAGCCAGCCACGCCGCCCCATGCACACGCCATGTATCCGTATTCAGGAATGAAGATAACGTTTACCGCGACGAGTGCTGCACATCCAGCCAGCGAGAACCATGCGCCCCATATAGTTTTGTCGATAAGCTTATACCAGAACGACAAGTTGAAGTATATGCCCATCATTATCTCTGCCGCCATGACGATAGGCACTGTGCGTAGTCCCTCACGATATTCCGGACCTATCACGTGCTGCAGAATATTCATATATGCCATGACGCAGACGAATGCGAGCAGCGTGAAAATGATGAAATACTTCATTCCGGCAGCATAGTATTCCTTCGAGTCCTTGTCCTTGCTGCTGGCAAAGACAATCGGTTCGTAGGCGAAGCGGAATGCCTGAGTTATCATAGCCATAATCATCGCTATCTTCACACAGGCACCATATACACCCAGTTGCGCCTGAGCGTCGCTCTTGTCATACACCAGCGGGAAGATAATCTTGTCAGCCGTCTGGTTCAGGATGCCCGCCACGCCAAGCACCAGCAGCGGCCATGAATAGCCGAGCATGCGGCGCAGAAGTCCGCAGTCGAAGTTCCATTTTATCTTCATCAGGTCAGGTATGAAGAAGAATGTTATGGCAGCGGTGCAGAGCAGATTTATTGCGAAGACAAATATCACCTCCGTGCGTCGCAGGAAGACGAAGAACACCACGTTGAGCAGGATGTTCAGTGCTATGAACAGCAGTTTTAGCGATGCAAACCTCACAGCGCGCTTCTGATAGCGCAGATAGCAGAACGGCAGAGCCTGCAGTGAGTCGAGCACCGTCACGACAGCCATGATGAGCAGATACTCCGGATGCTGTCCGTAGCCCAGAGCATCACTTATCGTGCCCGACAGACAGCACACCGCCAGCAGGAATACCGCTGACAGCGCAGCCACAACCCCTATGCCCGTAGAGAAGACAGTGTCAGGTTTTTCTCCCTCCTTGTTTGCAAAGCGGAAGAGTGTTGTCTCCATGCCGAAGGTGAGGATAACGAGAGCCAGCGCCGTATATGCATACATATTGACGCTGATGCCGTAGTCGCCAGAGTCTTTCGGCATGCAGTATGTGTATAACGGCACGAGCATGTAGTTGAGAAAGCGTCCCACGATGCTGCTCAGTCCGTATATGGCAGTGTCTTTAGCTAATAGCGCGAGTTTTGACATGAGTTATTTGTTAGTTAACGAGTTGACAAGTAGACGAGTTGACAAGTTATTTGTTAGTTAACGAGTAGATGTGAATGGGGTAATGTTTGTCGGTTAAAGTTTAATTCTGCGAGTAAGCGAGAGCAGAGAAGAGTCATTCCCGACCTTCAGTCGCCTACCCGTAGCCTTTACTCTATCTCTGCCGAACCGACGAACGCAGCAAGAGCAGAGTTATGCTGGCATAAACTATGCCTTGCAAGGAGGAGGAAGACAAAGTCAACCGGGAGCAGAATCGGCGAAGCCAATGTTTAACGGTTATCGTTGTCGTTTACTCGTCGTTGTTTCTATTTATCAGATTAACAACAACTTTCACCATGACATCCTTTTCTTCCGTTCTACTCTCAGCAATCATCAGTGTGAGAGCAACGAGGGTGTTGTTTGCAATACGCTTGCTACCATCTGGATGATAAAGGATGCGGTTGCCATTGAGGAACCAAAGGAATAACGTAGCGGCAATGCGTTTGTTACCGTCGCTGAACGAGTGGTTCTTAGTGACGAGATAGAGCAGCATGGCGGCTTTCTCCTCCACGCTGGGATAGAGTTCTTCACCGCCAAAGGTTTGATATATCTGTCCGATGCTACTCTTGAAGGAATCATCTTTCTCGTTGCCAAAGAGAACAGAACCGCCAAACTTTTCGCGTAATCCATCAATAGCCCTCATTGCATTCTCGTAGGTGGCATGGAATGGTTCCTCTTTAGTGGTCTTATTGATAGTAAGCCGCTCGTAATCGTAGTTGTCAAGAGTGTCGAGGGCGTAGGTATAGTCTGTCACCACCTCAAACAGGGCATTGGTCTCGTCGTTAGACAATAACGGTTGATTCTGTATAGTTCGCCCAAGCATGCCTACCAGCTGGCGCAATTCTCCAATCTGCTCTTTACGAAGTCGCTCGTTTACTGCATATCCTTTGATGAGATACTGCTTTAAAATCTTATTTGCCCAGATACGGAAAGCCGTACCGCGCTTGCTCTTAACACGATAACCAACAGAAATAATAACATCGAGGTTGTAATACGGAACAGGCTTCTTAATTCCATTAACGTGTATTTTTTGCACGTTATTCTCACGTTCCAATTCTCCTTCTTTGAATACGTTGATAACATGCCTACGGATGTTGGATTCTTCTTTGTCAAATAGCATTGCCATCTGACTGATAGACAACCATACAGTCTCTTTCTCCATACGGACATCCACCTGTGTTTGTCCGTCCTCAGTTTGATATATGATGATTTGATTACTCAAGTTCATGACATATATAATTAAATAGTCCTTTCAATATCTTAGGTTCTAAGGTTATGAGGGGTTACAGTTTAATGGTTAAAGTTTAATGTTTAAGGTTTAACGTTTGATGATTTTAACGTGAATTACCGTAAATTTTCCGTGAATTTATGATTTTGTCCTCGTGTTTTTACTGTTTTTTCTTAGCATTGCCATTGGGCAGTGGATGTATATGTGGTGACATGAGAGCTTGCTCACAATGACACGCTATAAACAGACACCACAGGATGCAAAGCATACAGATGCTAAGCGGTTCTTTAATGTTTTTGTCTAGACAAATCCGCGTAAATCCGCGCAATCTGTGGTCGAAAAAAGAAAAGTTTTAAATGTTTTGCAAGTTTTGTTTATAACAGAATAAACCACTAACCTTTAACCCTTAACCATTCATCATCCTATCCCACAGTACCCTCAAGCGATACGCTGAGTAGCTTCTGTGCTTCAACAGCAAACTCCATAGGCAGCTTGTTCAGCACCTCCTTGGCATAGCCGTTGACGATGAGGCCCACCGCCTGCTCCATCGGAATGCCGCGCTGCTGGCAGTAGAAGAGCTGGTCTTCGCTGATTTTTGACGTTGTCGCCTCATGCTCGAAGATAGCCGTGTCGTTGTGAGCATCCATATATGGGAAAGTATGCGCACCACATTCAGAACCCAGCAGTAGCGAGTCGCACGATGAGTAGTTGCGTGCATTATCAGCGTTCGATGTCGCACGCACCAGTCCGCGGTACGAGTTCTGCGAGTGTCCGGCAGAGATGCCCTTCGATATGATAGTCGACTTTGTGTTCTTGCCCATATGTATCATCTTCGTGCCGGTGTCAGCCTCCTGGTAGTTGTTTGTCACAGCCACAGAGTAGAACTCCGCCACAGAGTCGTCGCCGCGCAGGATGCACGACGGATACTTCCATGTAATAGCCGAGCCAGTCTCCACCTGAGTCCATGAGAGCTTTGCTCCTTTGCCTCTGAGGTCGCCACGCTTAGTCACGAGGTTAAGCACACCGCCCTTGCCGTTCTCGTCGCCAGGATACCAGTTCAGCACCGTAGAGTATTTCACCTCTGCATGGTCGTTCACCACGATTTCTACGATGGCAGCATGCAGCTGGTTCTCGTCGCGCATAGGAGCTGTACAACCCTCGAGGTATGACACGTATGCGCCGTCGTCAGCGATAATCAGTGTGCGTTCAAACTGTCCGGTGTTGCGTGCGTTGATGCGGAAGTAGCTCGACAGCTCCATAGGACATCTCACGCCCTTCGGTATGTATACGAACGAGCCATCGCTGAATACAGCCGAGTTGAGAGCGGCATAGAAGTTATCGCGATATGGCACTACTGTTCCGAGATACTGGCGCACCAGGTCAGGATGCTCCTTCACCGCCTCGCCTATCGACATGAATATGATGCCCTTCTCCTTCAGTTTCTCCTTGAATGTCGTCTTCACCGACACCGAGTC
>JAFPAS010000219.1 GCA_017424205.1 Prevotella sp.
ATCAGTCATAGTCATTCCCTGTTCTCTGTACTCTTTTTCCTGTGGTATCTCTACAAGATACCGTTGTTACTTCTATCAAATGACATAATAATCCTACTAGCATTACAAGAAGGAGAATAAAGAAACAACCACTAAGGTATATTTTATGACATGCAGGCGATGCCATCTGGAAGGTGATATCTGCTCTCATCTGCACAGCATATGCACACAAGAAAACTCACTGATAAACAGGTGTTTACAATCACTGTGCAGATGTGCAGATTTTTAAAGAAAAAGAAATATGATGGAAAGATTTAGCTTAATGGTTACAGTTAAATCTTCAAGCATCTGCCAACGAACTATAAACGACCCATATAGGCTTTTTATGCTTTCAATGAACACCAATAATAAAAACAGGCTCTTCATCTGCCGCTGGGGCATGGATGAGGAGCCTGTGATGTTTATATGCAGGACATGTGTCTGCCGTGAGGCGGCACTACACGAAGCTGATGACGTTAGATGCCTGTGCTTTATCTTCTGCTGCCTGGTCTTTCTTCACTACACCCTTTGACAGGTTAATGATGTCTTCGAGCTGTGTTCGCTGACGGCGTGTAGTAGGTGTGCTTTCTACAGCATCGATGATGCTATCGTTGTCGAGATCTTCTGTATTGAAGATATAAATGTTTGCCACGCGGCGTGGCAGACCTCGCTCGTTCTCGTTATAGTATTTGAGTCGGCGCGCAGCGAGTTCAGCCTCTTGCATAGCACGGTCTGCTTCGCGGCGTGCTTCGTCCTGGTCTTGTTTTGCCACGCGCTCTGATACGCCCTCAATATCGGTAAGTCCGAAGCCTGTGGCGAGAATAGTTACTTTGACGCGCTCGCCAAGGTCTGGATCGTTGAAGAGTCCCCACTTTGTCACGATGTCGTCGCCGAAGCCATCCATAAATTCTGTGACGTAGCCCATCTCATCCATCATGAGTCCGTGTGTGCCAGCCTCGTCTGAAGAGTAGATGGCAAGGAGAATCTTCTTCGAATTGAAGATATCGTTGTTATTGAGAAGCGGAGAATTCAGCGCGTCGTTTATGGCGTTCTTAACACGCTCTTCGCCTTCGCCATATCCAGTAGACATGATTGCCACACCGCCGTCTTTGAGCACTGTCTTAACGTCGTTGAAGTCGAGATTGATTTTACCGTGTATGGTGATTATCTCCGAGATAGACTTTGCTGCTACAGAGAGTGTATCGTCGGCTTTGCCGAAGGCTTTCATGATGGGTAGGTTAGGGTATATCTCCATGAGACGCTCGTTGTTGATGACAAGGAGTGCATCGACATTCTTAGCAATCTCCTCTACACCGTCGAGAGCCTTGTCGATTTTGCGCTTACCCTCAAACTTGAACGGAATGGTTACGATACCGACAGTAAGGATGTCCTTAGCTTTTGACTCGCGGGCGATGATTGGCGCAGCACCAGTTCCGGTACCGCCGCCCATGCCGGCCGTGATAAATGCCATCTTTGTTCCGTCAGAGAGCATATTGCGTATGCCGTCGAGAGTTTCTTCGGCTGCCGCACGAGCCACTTCTGGTTTGTTGCCTGCTCCGAGACCTTCCATGCCGAGCTGGAGTTTCACTGGCACTGGCGAGTCGTCGAGTGCCTGCTTGTCGAGGTTACACACTACGAACGAAACGTCGTGTATGCCTTCGCGATACATGTGATTAACTGCGTTACCGCCGCCACCGCCTACACCGATGACTTTAATGATACTTGTCTGTTTCTCTCGCGGACCGAAATCAACGAGGTTTGGCATATTATTATTGTTATTGTTGTCCATATGTTTTTATTGAAATTGTGAGGGGAGTTATGGTTTAATGGGTAAAGGTTTAAGGGTTAAAGTTGTCGTCATCGTTATCGTCATCGTTGACGTTACAAACAACTCGTTTACTTGTCAACTTACCTTTCATCTTCTTCCTCCTCTATGAGTTTCTTTACGACCTTCATGGCGTTGTCCTTCATCTTTGAGAAGAACGAACGGCCTTGTGCTTTCTCTTCTTCTTCCTCCTGAGCCGCCTCAGCTACCTTTGCAGCTTCCTGCTCAGCCTTTGCAGCAGCTTCTTTTTCTGTCAGCTCACGCTCACGGCCTGTAGGCACTTCGCCTGGCTTGAGTTCTCGTGGTCTTGGCTGTTCAACAACAGGCTCTGATTCCTCTGGCTCCGAGAAGATTGAGATTTCGTCTAACGAACGTCCTGACGACAATTCGTCAGCCTTGAGAAGAAGCGAGAGTGCTGTGCATGATATGTCAGAGGTGTTAGTCACCTGCTTTGCATAATTGACGCTTGTCTTCACCTTGTTTGCTATGCGTATGTTCTCACATTTAGAGTAAATACGGAACGCCTGCTCGATATTGCGCATGTTTGCCATGCCGCCAGTGAGGATGATGCCGCCAATGAGCTTATCTTCATATTCTGTTGGTATCTGTGCAAGCGCATTCTTGATAATCTCTTCTGTGCGTGCCTCTGCCATTGAAAGGAATTCGCGCTGAGAGATGGTGCGCTGTATATCGATGCTCAGCTTTGTCTCCGCATCGACTTCTGACGCATTAACGTATGCCAGTGCATGCTTGAGTTTAAGACGCTCGGCATCAGTTTCGTCAATATGGAATGCCGAAATGTCTTTTGTGATATTCAGTCCGCCAAGAGGTATTGTAGCCATGTGGCGCAGAATGTTCTTATAGTAGATAGACACTGTGGTTGTGCCAGCACCAAGGTCAACAAGCATGCAGCCATTGCGTCGCTCTGATTCTGTCAGCAGGCTATCAGCAAGAGCAAGCGGAGCAATGTAGTATCGGGTGTTAGGCATATTGCTCTGCTCTTCGAAGCACTTGCAGAGATTACGGTAGAATGTCTCACGCCACACGATATTAAGATATGAGCCTTCGATTCTGTTGCATTCGATACCAACAGGCTCTGTCTGATACTGCAGGTCAACCTTATACTCCTGAGGCACTACATCGAGTATGTATTGGTTGGTATATTTTGTTCCACGGTTAGCGTCGCACATTGCATCGATGATGTCAAGGCTAACCACTGTAGCCTCATCAAAATCATTTATGATATTATTCTGTATAGTGCGTATACTCTGGCCTCCTAAACCAACGTGGACCATCTTGATTTCGGTCTGGAGCTGGTTCTGCAGTTTCTGGACTATCCTGCGTATGCACTGGTTGGTCTTCTCTATATTGTAAACCGTTCCTCTGCGGATTAGAGACATCGAGTCTTCTGTGGCAACGGCAAGAACGGTGATGCTACCGTCCATCTTCTTCTGTCCGGCAATGCCGGTAACCTTTGATGAGCCTAATTCAATGGCTACGTAAAAATCTTTTGCTGCTGGCATGAGTAAAGTATGATTAAGTGTTTATTTTTTATGCTGTACTGCTTCTATATGTCTATGAGATGTGAATGTTCTGAGTTCGGGCGTGCATGTGTGCCGATGGTTATGACTTCTTGACAGTGCCTGAAGGCCGAGACTCAGATGCTGACTGCGACGGCTGGTCTGCTGGTTCTGCCGGAGGTGGCGCGTCAACTTCATCTGTCGGCGGTATGTCGCGTAATATCGGATGGAGTTCTGCCGGATGTTTCTTGCAGATTATCTGATTTTCAAACTGGACATCGATGCGCTGGTATTTGTTCCATCCTACAACAGAGAGTCCGTGCAGATAGAATTTCTTCAGACGGCTTAATTTGTTCTCCGTATACTTCTCTATCATCGCAATGTGTTTTGCTGGGTCTGTTTCAGACGGCAGATAACCGATAAAGATTATATGCTCGCCCACACGCGGCACAACCTCTATGCCCTGATTCTCGGTCACATTGACCTGGACTATCTGGTTTCTCCAGAACTCGTCATTCATAATGGTCTGCACGAAAGGCCTGATGCTCTTCTGGGCGAAAGGCTTTGCTACATGGCCAGTGACGATAATCAGGTCAGAGATGTATTTCGACTGTGGCATGATACCGCCATTCTCGTCGATGTAATAGTCGCTGCCGTCTAAGCTCTTGACACGCACAACAGGCGTGCGCTGAGTTACAGTAATCTGTATGTGACCGTCGAGCGTCTGGCTGCATTCGGCAGTGTTTACAAATGGAGAGCTCTTCAGCGCATCTTCTATTGTGCGAGGAGAAATGGCGTCAAGCGACTTGCCTAAAGGATATATTCTCTTCTGCTTGAGAATGTGACGTATCTCATTGACATCAAGAAATCCATTTGTATTATCATCTGCCACACTGATATTCACCTTCACACACTTCTTCACTACCGGCTCCGGTGTATTGAATGCGGTCACAGCAAATATCAGGTATCCTGCGATAATGATATTGAGTATTATAATTATGTATCTCTTCATATATATGATTTCTCAGACTGTTAAGTTTGAGTATAAACGGGGTGCGAAAACGAATAGGCTGAGGTGTGCTACTTGCTATTCAGAATTTCAGCTATCTCATCACATCGATTGTCCAAATCGCCTGCACCAAGAATGACAAGCACATCAAAATCACGCGACTTGACAAATTCAATAATGTCAGTCTTCTCTATGATTTGCTTCGCTACACCCTCCTTGAGATTGTCGTATATGAGATGTGAAGTAACGCCTTCAATAGGCAATTCGCGGGCTGGATATATCTCTGTCAGTATTACCTCATCGAGTATGCTCAGAGCATCGGCAAACTCCTGATAGAAGTCTCGGGTTCGTGTATACAGATGTGGCTGGAATACTGCTGTTATCTTTCTGTCGTGGTATATTTCACGTAGAGAGCGTGCAGACTGAAGAATCTCCTTAGGGTGATGGGCATAGTCAGAAAGGAATACATGACGACTGTTCTTAATCTTGAAATCGAATCGGCGGTCTACCCCTCCGTATGTCTCCATGCCTCGTTTCAGCTCTGCTGCACTACATCCGTTCAGCTGCGCCATGGCCATAGCTGCCACACCATTGACAATATTAATTGGTATAGGCTGACCAAGTCGGATATCGCGGACATTCTCAATTGGCGAAATGAAGTCGAATGTTATCTCGCCATTCTCTATACGGATATTCTCAGCATGGAAATCTCCCTCCTCGAGTGAGTATTCATATATTCGTACACCTTCCTGAACATCAGGCGTAACCTCAAGTCCGCGATGCATGATGAGTGCGCCACCTGGCTGTATGAGAGTTGTGTAATGACGGAATGACTCGAGATAGGCTTCTTTCGTGCCATAAATGTCAAGATGGTCTGGGTCGGCAGAGGTGATAACACTCATCCATGGCTGCAGCCAATGGAATGAACGATCAAACTCGTCGGCTTCTATTACTACGTAGTCTGACTTTTCTGAGAGTATGTAGTTCGTGCCATAGTTCTTCGAAATACCGCCAAGGAAGGCATTACAATCTGCAGCAGACTGGTGCATGATGTGTGCACACATGGCTGAGGTTGTTGTCTTGCCGTGGGTTCCGGCAAAACAGAGACCTTTGCGTGACTTTGTCAGCAAGCCCAGTATCTCCGCACGCTTCATCACCTTGAATCCATTCTGGCGGAAGTATGTCAGCTCGCCATGGTTCTCTGGTATAGCGGGAGTATAGCATATTATCGTTTCTTCCGGATTCTTGAATACAGCGTCAAC
>JAFPAS010000220.1 GCA_017424205.1 Prevotella sp.
GGCAGAGCAGCTTTATGAGCAGCGCAAGGAGCTCATGAAGCATGTGGATGCTATTCATAAATGCGAAGCAGAGGATGCGTTCTCTGTCTACGAAAGCATTATGCACTATTGCCGTTTTGCTTAAGACGGCATGCTGGAACTGAATGATGCCAGACGTCCTGCCATCACTCCGCAGAATCTGTCAGAATATGAGTATTACATTGACCGCTTAGGAGCCATCATCCGCTTAGTGGGTCCACCATCGAAGCATCCGCTTCTTGGCGTAGGCACAAACGCTCTGACCATGGCACATCTGGCAGAACTGAAACCAGCCATAAACGAATGTCTGTCGTGTCTGGTCAGATTAAGTCAGACCGCCGACGCTGCGGCTAAGCTGACAGGCTCCATTCCTCCTGTTTCGCTGGGAGATATCCAATCTTTAATGGACGGAGTGAAGGACGTTCATCTGCGACGTGAAAACATACTCGCTTCTGCTTCTTCACAGATATTCTCTGCTGATATCTCAGGATGGGAGCAAAGGCTATGGGATGTTCAGCAGTCTAATATCGTGGTAGGTTTCTTCAAGAAATGGCTGCTATGGAATGATGTAAAGAAACAGGGTGGGAGAGTGACACGAGCTAACCTCGAAAATTTCATAGAGTCATTATGTGAACTTGAGAGACGTCCGCTGCACAAGCAGATAAGCGTGACGACGAATTTAGAACGCGTGCTCGCTGACTACAAAGAATGCGAAGGTTTTTTTGGAAGACTCCGTTCATGGCTGGATATAGATGGTTGGGAGCAATTGTCTGTCGGCGAGTTAGAAGAACGATTGACGCGCTGGTCAGCTCACCTCGATAAGTTGAAAGACTGGAAGCAATGGTGTCTTATCAAAGAAGACCTGCATCAGAAGAATATGGGCGAAATAGCGACATTGCTTGAAACAAGAGACATACCTTTGGCAGAACTAAAAAACAGTTATCTGGCTCGTTACTTCTATGAAGTGGCAAACCGCCAGATAGCCAATAATCCTACGGCAGACATGTTTAACGGCATGCTGTTTGATGAAAAGGTGAGCAGATATAAAGACTTGGCAAAGCAGTTCCAGAATTTAAGCAAGGAAGAACTATACAACCGTCTGATAGAGAAGGCAAGAGCAGCCAATGCTAACGAGAAGTGGAGCAGCCAGTCAGTCATTCTTCATAAGGCAGTATCAAACAACGGAAGAGGCATGACCATCCGAAGACTCTTCGAACAAGCCCCAGATTTGCTGGCTGAGTTCTGTCCTTGCATGCTGATGAGCCCTATGTCTGTAGCTCAATTCCTGGAAGTAAAGAAGGATATGTTTGACCTGATAATCTTTGACGAAGCATCGCAGATTCCTACTAACGAAGCCATTGGGGCAATAGCGAGAGGAAAAGCGGTGGTGATTGTGGGCGATACGAAGCAGATGCCTCCTACCACTTTCTTTACTGCCAGCAAGACTACGGAGGAGGAGTTTGAGGTGGATGACCTGGAGAGCATACTCGAAGACTGCCAGGCATTGAAGATGCCGGCGCTGCTCTTGTCATGGCACTACCGAAGCAAGCATGAGAGTCTGATAAGCTTCAGCAACAACGAGTATTACGAAAACAAACTCCATACGTTCCCTGCTGTCGACGACAGGCAGCGAAGAGTGGTTTATGTGCCGGTGAAAGGCACTTACCAGAAAGGCGGTAGCCGAAGCAATAAGAATGAGGCAGTGGCTATAGTCAACGAAATAGAACGCCGACTAAGCGACGAGCAGCTCCGTAAGCGGTCTATCGGTGTCATCAGTTTCAATGTCCAGCAGCAATATCTCATTGAAGATTTGTTAGAAGAGCGCATGGAGAAGAACAAGTCTTTGAAGGCCTGGGCGGAAGAGAGCGGCGAACCTATCTTCATAAAGAATCTGGAGAATGTGCAGGGCGATGAGCGCGATGTGATACTCTTCTCCATCGGCTACGGCCCTGACAAAAATGGCAAGGTATCGATGAACTTCGGTCCGCTGAATCTGACTGGCGGCGAACGCCGATTGAATGTGGCGGTTACCCGTTCGCGCTATGAGATGATGGTATTCTCGTCGCTACATGCAAAGGACATAGATTTGCGACGCTCTAATGCGAAAGGTGTGCAGGGATTGCATCGTTTCCTCGATTATGCCGAAAATGGCACACTCATTCAGAATGCCTATTTCCATGCTGACCAGCAGATGGAGAAGGTCATCACGATGCAGATAGCCCAGAAGTTAGAAGAGAAAGGCTTAAGAGTGAATACTTTTGTCGGAAAGTCACAATTCAAGGTGAATATCGCTATTCTCGATCCTCATAGCGAAACGAAGTATCAGATGGGCATCCTGCTCGACGATAAGTCATATCATGCCATCCCGACCATGAGCGACCGCGAAATTGTTCAGCCGTCAGTATTGGCTTCGCTCGATTGGAATATAAAGCGTGTCTGGACATTAGACTGGTTCGAACGTCCGGAGCATGTCATAGAGAATATAATGACTGAAATAAAAAGTGCATAACAAAAGGATAACCCTATGAAAGAGAAATTACTGATACATACCGTCAATGAGGCATATAGCTTTCATCCCAATCAGGTTGTCTGCATCGAAGCAGACGGCAACTATTCAAACCTCCGTCTGTATAATGGCAGTGAATACCTGCTATCGTTTCAGCTGGGACAGGTGGAGAGCCTCATTCGTGAGCAGCTGTCATACACCAATCATAGTTTTGTTCGTGTTGGCAAGAGCCTCATCGTCAATATGGACGAACTGCTTTGCGTGAACGTCACCAGGCAGACCCTCGAAATTGGGCAGCTGTCTGGCGAGAAATTAATCTTCAATGCATCGCGTGAGGCACTGAAGAAACTCCTGAATCTTATGATTGAGAATAAGAAGAACGGAATGGTAAGAAGCATCAATGCACGGCATGCTCAGACAAACAGCAACGTGTTATTAAGAGGACACAGACAGACAACAATAGACGATAACGATATCAGGGTGATATGTGATTAAGGGTTAAAGCCATTTTCCTCTTTCATCTTGGCTCTGTTCTGTTAGACAAAAAAACTTCTGGGGGTTATTTCTAATAAGGCGCTACCCTCATATTATAATATATATATAGACAAAGCCCGATTTGCATGGCCATTATCATCGGAATGCCGTATCTGAACTTCTTGTGCATGGTCTTGTGATGCCATACTTTCATGCCGAGATAAGCACCGATGCTTCCACCAATTACAGCCAGCCCTAACAAACAGGCTTCTGGAGTACGCCATTTCCCTTTTTTAGCCTTAAGTTTGTCAATCCCATAGATTATAAATGTTATGAGATTGATGCCAAACAAGTAAA
>JAFPAS010000221.1 GCA_017424205.1 Prevotella sp.
AGCCACGAGCGCATATTGTCGTAAAAAAGTAACATCAGCAGAGTTGTTTTTCAGAAATAATTATTAACTTTGTCTCGCAAATGCGCCATGCCATGAAAGATTAATAATAAGTTTTAATAATAATCATACGAAATGAAGAAAAAAGTTTTAACACTACTGGCTGCAATGTCTTTGTTGCCAGCGGCAGCCGACACATCATACAGCATGCATGTATCGAACGAGGTTGCTGAAGAGCAGACATCTTCGTCCGACCCTGCATTTACCTCTGACGAGAAGCTGGAAGAAGGATTTATTACGCACTATCTGAATGAGGCTATAGCAGCGGGCATGAATACTGCTGCAGAGAAGAAGGAGATGTCATACGGACGACACATTACTGACTATGCTTCAGCTCCGAAGTTCGGCGGATACTTCGTAGGAAAGTATACATATACTAACCAGGACGGCAAGCACACGGGCGACGGTTTCACACAACGTTACACACGTCTGTATGTAAGCGGAACAATTCTGCGTGACTTTGCTTATCGCATACAGATGCAGACTAATAACGAGAAATTCCACATGAAGGACTATTTCATTGAGTGGCAGAAGTATAAGGAGTTTCGTGTGAAATTTGGACAGTATAAGCGTGCGTTCGGTCTTGAAAATCCAATGAATCCGTGGGATGTCGGTACGGGCGACTACTCGCAGATGACCAAAAAGCTGGCAGGCATGAACGACTTTATTGGCGACGAACCATCGACAAGCGGCGGACGAGACCAGGGCCTGCAGATACAAGGCGACCTCTTCCCTGTGGGTAAGACCGGATACAGTCTGCTGCATTACCAGCTGATGGTGGCAAACGGACAGGGTGTCAACCGCTCTGACGCCAATTCACACAAGGATGTGATAGGCACGGTGCAGCTGCAGCCGCTGAAAGGACTTGTCATCGGCGCCTTCGGATGGACAGGACGTTACACTGCGGCATCTGGTGTCACTGTGTCACGAAACAGATACATGCTCTCTGCTAAATATGAGGCGAACGACTTTACCGTGCGTGCTGAGTATGCTCACTCTACTGGCCATAAGGTCTCTGACTATCAGAGCGACGGAACATGGGCAGGAACAGGACGCGCTGACGCATGGTATGCCACAGTAGGCATCCCTTGCACACCGTGGCTGAAGACTTATCTGAAGTATGATGCTTATCGCGACGACGCCACATGGGGCACAACAAAAACCATCTACTCTGTCGCACCGAACATCCAGATTCATAAGAATCTAATGTTCCAGCCGCAGTTTAATTATGTGCATGACCGCAATCTGGCTAAGTCAAACTATTGTGAATTGTGGCTTGAGACATACGTAAGATTCTAATACTCTCGCAGAGAAGGTTTCGTCAGCTGCAGCTGACATAAAAAAGAGGAAGAGTACAGCCCGCAATGGACGGGGATACTCTTCCTCTTCTCTTTTTGTAACATACGCCTCCTGCATGTATCTAATATTCTGCAGCAGAACTATTGTCAATTATCTCTTTCTGTCTTACAATTTTTTTCTATAAGTAAAGTGTGAATGACGAAAGTTATTTAATCATTCTTCTTGTCTGCAAATCAAACTCTCGGTAGAAGAGAATTCCAGCTGTGGTCAAGCCGAATGGGATGCCATACCACACACCGACAGCACCATAGTCAAGCACAAAGGCGAAGATATAGCTCATCGGCAGCGACACGACAATATACGCCACAAAAGCATAAAGCATCATACGCTTCACGCTTTCTATGCCACGTAGCGCATTGGCATATATTATCTGCAGACAGTCGCCAGCCTGATATATCACGAAAGGCACAAGCAGCGACCCGACCAGTGTCGCCACTTCGGCATTCGAGGTGAATACTGATGTCAGCGGACTGATGAATATGCATATCAGCGTGACGGTAATAATGCTGCAGCATGCATTGAGCGCAAGTGCGGCAACAGCTGTCTCGCGCACCTGTTGCCATTCGCCTCGTCCACGGAAATGACTGATGCGAACTGCGGCTGCGGCTCCAATGCCATACATCAGAAGGAAACAGAATGTTGATATCGTGCACATAATCTGATGTGCGGCTATCGGTATGGCTCCTATCCATCCCATGAAGATTGCGCAGATATTAAATGATGCTGCTTCCAGGCACATCTGCATCGAAATAGGGATGCCGAGTTTTGTCATGCGCCATAGGCCGCGCCGTGTGGTTTTGCGTGCTCTGCGCACTTTCTCTGCCGTGAGCATAGTGACGGCATTGGCAGCATTGCCACTCTGCGAAGCATGCAGCTCGTAGGCCTTGATATTGCCACGCGACAGCGAATAGGTGTTTTTCGAGAACACGGCTATCGTCATGCCTACTGCCATAAACATACGTGAGAGCAACGTGGCAATGCCCGCACCAAGCAGTCCGAGCGGAGGAATAGCGATTATATTGCTGTCGCCCAGCCAATCGCCAGGAGTAAAGCCGAATATTAGTAGCCAGTTTAGCAGTATGTTAAGCACATTGCCCCACAACATCATCCACATCGGCATACGTGTCTCTCCTAATGCATCGGAGAATTGCTTCAGGGAATTGAATACGGCAAGGAAAGGCAGGGAGAGTAGCAGCGTCAGGAAGTAGGGGCGTGCAAGCGGAAGCAACTCTTCTGGCTGGTCTAACACCTCAATGTTGAAGTAGAGCCATGTTAGTCCGCCAATGATTACGCCGGATGTTATAAGCCCTAACAGCAGGCTCTCTCTCAGAGCGCGTGCCGTGCCCAGAAAATCCTGTCTGCCGAACGAAGCCCCCACAACAGGAGTCGTACTGTAGGATATTCCGAGCATAAAGAATATGACGAGATTAAAAAGGTTTCCTACAAATCCCGCTGCAGAAAGTTCTAACGTGCCGTAGTGGCCTACCATAGCCGTGTCGGCAAATTGCTGCACTGTAGCACCTAACTGACCAATTATCAGTGGCACGCCGAGCGCTGTTATGGCGCGTATGTGTTGACGAATGCTTATCATGGTGATATTGTATTTTTAAGATAAAAGGAGGTAGAAGAAGGTAGTTTTTGTTACATGGAGATAGAAGGAGGTAGATGGAGATAGAAGGAGATAGATGACATATGTTTTGATGCAGACCCCCCGCTTGCCAAAGTATCGTCCTCTATCTTCGCCGCGAAAGCGGCATATCTTCCTTTATCTTCCTCTATCTTCTCGAAAAGTATCTTTTTCTATCTTCTCAACATTCGAAACTTGAGTGATATAATCTTTCTTCTGCAAAGTTAATAATAAAAAATGTCTTATCAAAAAAAAATGTGTCTGCTTTTTCCTTTTCTGCCTGTGCCGTTTCTGCTTGAGCTGCCCGCGCGAAAGAAAACCGTCACATATTGCACAACCTTAAAAAATAAAAAAAAATATGCTATGAGATATAGCATACTCAGAAAATATATTAACTTTGCAACACATATATGTATACGTATGGCGGTGCTGCAGCAGATTTGTATCTGCCATACTTTGCAACTTTATATCAGTCTGTACAAAGCAGCCCCGAAGACAACAGCATATAGTCTGATAAGCAACGTGCTCTCTTAGATTTTTAGCTTGTAAATATTAAACGTAAATTCTCCAAACTTATAAAAAATTATTTCTATGTTTAGAAGATCATTCACCTTAATCATTGCCGTGCTGCTCGCTATCACAGCATTCGCGCAGCCGAAAGCAAAATATGTGTTCTATTTCATCACCGATGGTACAGGTGTTAATACTGTGCTTGCTGCAGAAATGATGCGGGCCGAACTGCAGGGCCGAATAGGCCGCCAGCCATTCTGCATGACGCAGATGCCAGTAGTCGGTGTGGCATCAACATTCTCATATAATAGCGGTGTAACCGACTCTGCCGCTTCAGGCACAGCACTTGCCACTGGCGTGAAAACAAACAATGGAGCTGTCGGCGTATATCCTGACATGACAACACCTGCCTCTCCTATAACCGAATGGGCAAAGCAGGCTGGCGTAAAGGTAGGCGTGGCAAGTAGCGTGCCGGTAAATCATGCTACTCCTGCAGCCTTCTATGCACATGACGCATCGCGCAACGACTATTATGCTGTCGCTCGCGATATGATTGATACAGGGCTTGACTTCTATGCTGGTTCAGAGATAAAGAATAATGTCGACCCGAAGAAACATCCTGGCGCACCTGATCTATATGCCGAAATGGAGCGTGCCGGATATGTAGTTGCACGTGGCACAAAAGATTTCAGCGAGAAGTATCGCAAAGCCAGCCGTATGCTACTTGTTCAGGACGACACACGCCTTCATCCTGTTTCTGGCTCTTACAGCATCCCTTATGCCATCGATAAGCAGCAGGGCGACATGACACCTGAAGAGATTCTGCAGTGTCAGATAGATTTCCTTACGAAAGATAACAGTGACGGATTCTTCATCATGAACGAGATAGGTGGAAAAGTAGACTGGGCATGCCATGCGCGCGACGGAGCTACAGCCTTTGCCGAAGTGGCAGCCGTAGACCGCTGCGTGGAGATAGCTTACGAGTTCTACCGACAGCATCCTGACGAAACTCTTATAGTGCTGACAGCCGACCATGAGACGGGCGGACTCGTGCTCGCAGCCGACAATGTCTATTCGCTCAATCTCAAGGCACTGCAGCATCAGAAAGGCAGCCTTGATAGCTTCACAGCAAAGCTCAAGGCTCTGCGCACAGCCACAAACAATAACGTGACATGGCCAATGGCAGAACAGGCGCTGCGTGAGCACTTCGGATTCTGGGATAAGCTCGAAATGTCAGATGAGGAGACAGCTGCTCTGAAGGCGGTATGGGAGAAATCATTCGGTGAAGGCATGGCTGACGTGAAAAACGAGTATACTGCAAATCATGCTTTAGCAGAGCAGGCACGTGCTATCATCAACGCTAAGGCTGGCATACAGTGGGTGACACGCGGACACTCTGCAGGACTTGTTCCTGTCTACGCTTGCGGTG
>JAFPAS010000222.1 GCA_017424205.1 Prevotella sp.
ATAGTTTGTGTTTAGATATTATACACTTCCCTGTGTCATAAGGCGCACGGCTGACACCTTTAAGGTGTAGCGTTGACAGGCGTAAACCAATCTCATGGTGCGAGAACATTGTGTAGATTGCTGCAAGTGAGCCGAAGTAGTACGTTTCACCAGTTGCGTGAAACTTGACTGATATTATATCTGTATAATCATTCTATTGCAAAGTTAATGATTTATTTCTACATTTCGTATAACACGTAAACATCTTTAACATCTCTATGTTCAATAATATGCTTATTGTATACAACGTTAAAATAGTACCCAACATTTTGTTACTCTCATGATGGTGCACCCAGCTCTAATAGTTTAGTACTACAACCAACTCTGCAAGTTACCTGTTATTTCTATGAATACTTGTCTGCAGGGGTATTTTACTGCCTGATTACCAAATACGTCAGCGAGTGAAAAACCACTCCAAAAAGTGGGTATGCATTCGCAAATATTTTTCACACGGGCAGGAACTTACTATTACAGACAACCATTTGAGTTTCAACACATTACGCATACTACTCATATAGGTAAAACAAAAAGCAGTTTCTTGGCTATCAAGAAACTGCTTTTTGCACTCTGAAACGCAGTCTTTTGCACACCAAAAAACTGCTTTTCACAAACAGGATAAATACATCATTTTTCTGATGCGGTATTTTTTCTAGTTCTGAAGAACTTTTTCAGTCTTTGCCATCCCTCCACACCGAGTATTGCAAGTCCTGCATACTGACATGTCTTAGCCAGTCCGAAGAAGACAAACCAAAGGACGCCTTTTACTGCGACGCTCGTGGGCAACGCTGCCTGTGCAAACGAAATAACGTAAAACGGTATGCACATGGCAAGAACTATTACGCCTGTGCGGAACGACAGCCTGGAGAGGAATCTCTGTATCTGAGTTTTCATGCTTTGTAGGTTTGCGTGTGTCTGCCCCTCGGCAAAGCCGGACATCTCTCACTCCTTGCTATGACAGGGGACGATGATGCATCACGAAGTGTGCAGGGAGAAGAAGGATGACTAATCCCACGCCTCTAAATCTTTCTCTATATCGGGCATCTGCGAGCGTCTGAAGACAGGGTCGCGCCGTTCAGCGCGCTGCGCCATGAAATCGGCTACCAGGTAATGCACCTTCGGGTATAGCCATACTATTGCTATAAGGTTGCAGATAGTGATCAATGCCATGCAAAGGTCAATCATGCTCCATGCGAAATCGAGAGTCATCAGTGTGCCGCCCATAACAAATGCAGCTGCAATGATGCGATAGATAAAGAGCGCACCCTTATTCTTCGTGAAGAAGAGAAGGTTTGTCTCGCCATAGTAGCAGTTGGCTATGATGGTGCTGAAGGCAAACATCCATATCATGAGCGCTATGACATAATTGCCCCAGGTGCCGATTTCGGCAACAAGTGCATTCTGTGTCAGCTGTATGCCGTTGCTCGCTCTGTAGTCTACACCGCTGCAAAGAATCAGGAATGCTGTGCATGAGCAGACAACAAGAGTGTCGACAAAAACACCGAGAGCCTGCACAAGACCTTGCTTTACGGGGTGAGTCACCTCAGCTGTGGCTGCAGCATTAGGGGCTGAGCCCTCGCCAGCCTCATTGCTGAATAGCCCTCGCTTTATTCCCATCATGACGATTGTGCCAAGCGTGCCACCAGCAACCTGGCTCATGCCAAAGGCATTCTCAACTATAAGCTGCAGAACACTAGGCACCAAGGCATAGTTTGTCACCATGACGTAGAGCGTAATGACAAGATACGCCACGGCCATTACGGGCACTACCGCCGATGACACATGGGCTATGCGCTGTATGCCTCCGAAGATGACAGCCATGGTGAGCAGACACAGAACTATGCCCATCCACTCTAACGGGATATCGAATGCCTGCAGACACGCCAGCGCAATAGTATTGCTCTGCATGGCGTTGTTGGCAAATCCGAATGTGATAATCATCAGAACGCTGAATATCACGCCCATCCAGCGGCGGTGCAGCCCGTGACGCATATAGTAGGCCGGGCCGCCATAGTATCCCGCCCCTGTGCGACGCTTATACAGCTGCGCCAAGGTCGATTCGACAAAGGCTGTCGCTGCACCAAGCAATGCCATAAGCCACATCCAGAATATCGCTCCCGGACCACCCACGCTGATGGCTGTCGCTACACCGGCAAGATTGCCTGTACCTATGCGCGACGCGAGTGCGACAATAAAAGCCTGGAATGATGATATCTGCTTCTTGCCTGACGGCTCTCCTGACACCGAACCTGAGCGAAACATCTGGCGCACCATATCGCCAAACAGCCTGAACTGAATGCCGCGCATACGGAATGTGAAGAATATCGCGCAACCTACAAGGAGTCCTATATTTACGTATGTCCACAACCAGTCTTGCGCGACATCGATAAGTCTGTGTATTTCTGCCAGCATATCTCTTTATTGTCTATGGCTTTTATCTCTTTTTTTTCGTATCAAATCGTTCCTGCTCTACCTTGACTGATAGTGTTGCGGGAAATGGGAGCTACATCTCTAAAAATCAAAACTATAGCTATGCGTATTTATGACTATGCAAGACTGTCCGGAAGCGACGGAAAATCATATGCCGTGATGTCTATCGTGGCTGGAGTGACTGCGACATATCCGTTACGCAAAGCCCATGCATCGGTGTCCTCAGCATCTGGTTCGCGGCTGCTATAGTAGCCTCTTAGCACACAGACAGGATTGCCATGCTCGTCATGGCGGTCTGCCAGTGTCTCTACCTCATTGAGCCACTCTCCGCGTGACATTCTGCACATGCGCAGTCCCTTAAGTTCTTCTGCTGCAGACACTTTAGGCACATTAACGTTGAGGAATGTGCCCTTAGGCATGCCGTTCTGCAGGACATGCTCACAGAGCATACGCACCACAGTTTCCATCGGCGTAAAATCAGCATCGGCATCGTAGTCGCACAACGAGAAGGCAATAGACGGAATGTCCTTGATGGCTCCTTCAAAAGCTATGCCTACCGTACCGCTGTAATGTGCATTGGTAGAGGCATTGTCGCCATGATTTATTCCGCCTATGATAAGATCTGGACGACGTGGGCATAGCTTCCAGTATGCTATCTTGACACAGTCAACAGGAGTGCCGGAACAGACATACCATGACTCCTGAAAAGATGTGCTGGCAGGCTCCGTAGGGGCTTCTATCTGTCTCACCGTAAGTTCGTCCATTGTGAAAGCTCGTGATTTGCCAGAACGTGCACCTTCTGGCGCACAAACGATGACATCGCCAAGATGACGAATCATTCGCACAAGTTCACGGATGCCTTTTGCCTGGTATCCGTCGTCGTTAGATATGAGTATTAATGGTCTTTTCATCGATATAAATAACTAATTTGTCTGCAAAAGTACTAAAAAAAGGTTTAATATTCGAATTTCTCAAATAAAATTAGTAATTTTGTAGCGATATTCACAGAATACGGCACAGCCAGAACTGCACAACAACACGGCACATCTGGCAGACGCCTCAAAACAAACAAAATAAATGGGAAAGATAATTGCACTTGCCAATCAGAAAGGCGGCGTGGGAAAAACTACCACAACAATCAACCTGGCTGCCTCTTTGGCTACAATGGAGAAAAGCGTGCTCGTAATCGATGCCGACCCGCAGGCAAATGCCTCAAGCGGACTCGGCGTGGACATACAGCAATTGGAGTGCTCTATTTATGAGTGTATCATAAACAACGCTGACATCAGAGACGCAATATACACTACTGACATTGACGGACTCGACATTGTTGCAAGCCATATCAACCTCGTCGGAGCAGAAATAGAGATGCTGAATCTCGAAAACAGAGAAACCGTAATAAAGAGACTGCTTGAAACCGTAAGAGAAGAATACGACTATATACTCATAGACTGTTCGCCTTCACTCGGACTAATCACTGTCAACGCTCTTACTGCCGCAGACTCTGTAATCATACCAGTGCAATGCGAGTATTTCGCACTTGAAGGCATCAGCAAACTGCTCAACACAATCAAGATAATAAAGTCAAAACTTAACCCAAGGCTCGAAATAGAGGGATTCCTGCTGACTATGTACGACAGCAGACTACGTCTCGCTAACCAGATATACGACGAAGTGAAACGTCACTTCCAGGAGCTCGTATTCAAAACCGTCATTCAGCGAAACGTGAAATTGTCGGAGTCGCCAAGCCATGGCATACCGGTCATACTATATGATGCCGACTCTAACGGTGCGAAAAACCATCTCGCACTCGCTAAAGAACTCATCAGCCGAGAGCCTAAAGCATAGCACACTCTTGACGGAAAACAACGTCAAGGCTTAAAGGCTGAAACAGAAACATAACATCCACACAAAGCATCATGACGGACACACACCAAAAACATACCGCACTGATGCATGCTACGCAATAAGCACAGACACTTAAAAACAGAATTAACACACACAAACGATTAATTCTGTTTTTAAGTTTTCTTGCCTATAGAGCCAAACAAAACATACACATCGGACAAACAATGGCAGTAAGAAAAAAATTCAACACACTGGGCAGAGGGCTCAACGATATTTCTACATCAGGAAAAGGACTGGGCGCACTGATTTCAACTAATGACGTGCAGACAAACGGCTCATCTAAAATAAACGAAATAGAGATAACAAAAATCGAGCGCAATCATAATCAGCCAAGACGAGAATTTGACGAGGAGGCACTGCAGGAACTGGCGAACAGCATCAGAGAACTCGGCATCGTGCAGCCTATAACACTCAGACAGATTGACGAGGACAGATATCAAATCATTGCCGGCGAAAGAAGATGGAGAGCATCACAGATAGCCGGACTGACATCTGTGCCTGCTTATATACGCACGATAAATGACGAGAATGTCATGGAAATGGCTCTCGTAGAAAATATACAGCGAGAAGATCTCAATGCCGTCGAAATTGCTCTGGCTTACCAGCACCTACTTGACAACACCGGAATGACACAGGAGAAAGTAGCTGAAAGAGTAGGAAAGAAAAGAGCTACAGTGGCTAACTTCCTGCGACTGCTGAAACTACCGGCACAGGTGCAGATGGCTCTGCAGAAAAAGGAGATTGACATGGGACACGCCAGAGCATTGCTCGCACTCGACGACCCTAAGCTACAGATAAAAATATTCAAGGAAATAGTTAAGCAGGGCTACTCTGTAAGAAAGGTTGAAGAAATTATCCAACAGCTCAAAGCAGGAGAGAATCCTGACTTGGGAAAGAAGAAAATAAAAACCGAAACACAGCTGCCTCTGAATATTGAAAACGAAAGGAAAAGAATAGAACAGCAAACAGGACAAAAGGTCAGACTGACATGCGGGGCAAACGGTAAAGGAAAAATCTCTATTCCTTTCAGCAATATGGAAGAACTGCAGCGCATTCTCGGAATGATAAAGGAATAAGGCAAAACAGACAGAACGGCAAAAGCAGAATCCAACCAAAACATCATAGCAGGCACTGCCTCATAAAAAACAAAAGCTGATGCCGACACACCTGACCTGAAAATAAAAAAACAGACTGATTCGCATTGAAAACTCTTCTTATCATAATCACACTATCAATTGCTGCCGCAATGAACACGGCTGCTCAGGAGGTTGTCGACACAACATTCAGAGACGCAGTGATTGAAATGGACAGTGTGACTGTTGCATCTCAAGACTCTCTGCAGGCTGAAAAACCTCAGCCTACGCTCATCAAAGGAGAAAAAGAGAAACAGAAGCCAACACTCGAAATAGAAAAAACATGGAAGCCTGACCCCCAAAAGGCCATGTGGATGGCTATCGTCATACCAGGAGGAGGACAGATATACAACCGCAAATACTGGAAACTGCCGCTCGTATACGGAGGATTCGTGGGATGTATATATGCCCTGCAGTGGAACGGGCAGATGTACTCTGATTATGCCCAAGCGTATCAGGACATCATGGATGACGACCCTGAAACAAAAAGCTATGAGGAATTTCTGCACCTGGGGGCAGTTATCAACGACACGAACTTAGAAAGATACAAGACTATATTCAAAAGCAGAAAAGACAGATATCGCAGATGGCGAGACTTGTCGTTCTTCTGCATAATAGGAGTATACGGGCTATCTATCATTGATGCATATGTCGACGCGTCGCTCTCACAGTTTGACATCAGCGACGACCTCAGCATGAAAGTTACACCTGCTTACATAAACAACAACAGCAAAAACCTTATGGCATCAAGAAATATTTTCGAGAATAGCGGACTCGGAATTAGATGTCAGCTGAATTTCTAAAAAACTTATGGCTAACTCCAACAGAAAATAGGAACAGCCAAAAGTAAAAAACATAATTATGAACAAGACAAAGAAATACATCACAGCATTCTGTCTCATAGCATCGGCTGCAGTCAATACTGCATACGGACAAATAACTTACGTTGAAGAAAATGAGAAGAACGTTGTAGCCAAGAACGAAAACGGTAATGACGAGCAGATTGATATGCCTGAAGCTATGCTGCAGAATATCGACTCGCTGCTCAACCAATATCACGCTAAAATGTATTTGCAGCCAGATGCTGACTGCAACATGCAGGACATCAATCCTTACTTCGAACCGGAAGTATACAAGCAAAGACTGTCAAGACTGCCTACGATTATCGAAATGCCTTATAACGATATCGTACAGAAATTTATTGACAAATATACAACACAGTTAAGAAGAAGCGTCAGCATGATGCTGGGTGCAAGCAATTTCTACATGCCTGTATTCGAACAGGCTCTGGAAATGTACAACGTTCCGCTTGAGCTCAAATACCTTCCTGTCATTGAGTCTGCACTCAATCCTACTGCCGTATCAAGAGTGGGAGCAACAGGCATTTGGCAGTTCATGATTAACACCGGAAAACAATACGGACTGAACGTTAATACTCTTGTCGACGAGAGACGTGACCCATTTAAAGCATCGTATGCAGCAGCACACTACCTGCGTGACCTCTACAATATATTTGGCGACTGGACACTGGCTATCGCAGCATATAATGCCGGACCAGAAAATATAAACAAAGCAATAAAAAGAGCTGGCGGAATAAAAGACTATTGGGCTATATATCCATATCTGCCAAGAGAAACAAGAGGATATGTTCCTGGATTTATTGCCGCAAACTACATAATGAACTACTATTGCGAGCATAACATATGCCCAATGGTAACAACACTTCCTACTAAAACCGACACAATAATGGTTAATAGGGATGTGCATCTGCAGCAAGTTGCCGCTGTTCTCAATCTTGACATCGAACAGATTAAGGCTATTAATCCACAGTACAGACATAACATCGTAAACGGCAGCACAGAACCTTCACCTATAAGACTTCCGCAGACACATATCAGCATGTTCTTAGAGAACGAAGATTCTATATACGCATATCAAACAGAACAGCTGCTAACAAAACGCACTGAGGTGGTTATAAATGACAATGACCTCAATGCAGGCAACGGCAAAAAGAGCAGATACAGCAAGCGCAATAAACGCTCTCGCTCTAAGTCTGTCACCATACGAAAAGGCGACACTCTATCAGAAATCGCTAAACGAAATGGCACTACTGTTGCAAAGCTAAAGCGTCTGAATAAGATTTCCGGTTCAAATATCCGTGCCGGCAAGAAAATCAGAGTAAGATAAAGACTAAGGAGAGAGACTCCTCAGACAGGGCTTACTCAAAAGCTATTCTCTTACAGGAATAGATGTGTGCTGCTGCAGACTGACAAAGTACATCATCTCAATAAGACGAGTAGATGAGCAGACACATAAGTATATCCACAGACACACACGAAATATATTATTATATATAATAAGGTGTATGGCAGAAAATCTCACAAAAGAACAACAGGACGAGAACATGGTTGCCGAGGCATTTGAGCAACTGCTCGAATGCTATATCAATTCACCACACCGACGCAAAGTTGACATCATAAAGAAAGCGTTTAACTTTGCGTATCATGCACATCAAGGCGTACGTCGACTCTCTGGCGAACCATATATCATGCATCCACTGGAGGTCGCTACTATTGCATGCAAGGAAATCGGACTTGGATCAACAAGTATATGCGCGGCACTATTGCACGATGTCGTAGAGGATACTGACTATACAATCAACGATATAGAAAATATCTTCGGAGCAAAGGTTGCGCAGATTGTTGATGGTCTCACAAAAATTTCAGGAGGAATTTTTGGCGACAAAGCATCAGCTCAGGCAGAGAACTTCAAGAAACTTCTTCTGACCATGAGCGATGACATTCGTGTCATCCTGATAAAGATTTGCGACCGCCTGCATAACATGAGGACATTAGCTTCTCAGCCAGCAAACAAGCAATATAAAATTGCGGGTGAGACGCTATACATCTATGCTCCTCTCGCAAACCGACTTGGACTAAACAAGATAAAGACAGAGCTTGAAGACCTCAGCTTCAAATACGAGCATCCAGAAGAATACAAGCGCATAGAAGATAAGTTGCAGTCTACTCAGGAAAAGCGTGACCTTCTGTTTGACGAGTTCACTGGGCCAATACGCCAGTCTCTTGACAAGATGGGCGTAAACTACGAGATAAAGGCTCGCGTGAAAAGCCCCTACTCTATCTGGAACAAGATGCGCAACAAGCATGTCACATTTGATGAAATATACGACATACTTGCAGTGCGCATAATATGCACTCCACATAAACGCGAAGAAGAGATAAACGAGTGCTTCCAGATATACGTTGCAATAAGCCAGCTTTACGAAGCTCACCCTGACCGCTTACGCGATTGGTTGAATCATCCAAAAGCAAATGGCTACCGAGCACTGCACGTAACACTGATGTCTAAGTCAGGACGTTGGATAGAGGTGCAGATTCGCTCTGACCATATGGATGAAATAGCCGAACAAGGCTTTGCTGCCCACTGGAAATACAAAGATGGAGCAAACACCTCAGAAGACGAGCACGACAGGGAGCTCAACGACTGGCTACGAACCATCAAGGAAATACTTGATGACCCGCAGCCAGATGCCATGGACTTTCTTGATGCAATAAAGCTGAATCTCTTCGCAAGCGAGATATTTGTCTTCACACCAAAAGGCGATATCGTAACCATGCCAGCAAACAGCACAGCACTGGACTTCGCTTACAACATACACACTTTTCTCGGCAATCACTGCATCGGAGCAAAAGTAAACCATAAGCTTGTACCGCTTAGTCACACGCTACAGTCTGGCGATCAAGTAGAGATTCTTACATCCAAGGCACAGCATGTGTCACCTGAATGGATAAACTTTGTCTCTACAGCTAAGGCACGTGGCAAAATTCAGACACAGCTGCATCGTGAAGAGAAAGAAACACGCCGACTGGGTGAATCTATGCTAAAGGAGTGGATGAGCCAGCATGGCCTGGAACTTACAACCTCGTACCTTGACAGAATGTGCGACATACTTAAGGTAGGCAAGCACGAACAGCTGTTCCTGGGAATCGGCAACAAGAAGATCAAGCTCACTGATGCACTTCTTGACTCTCTCATCAAGCATAAACAGCCGAAGGATGGTGCATCAAAGTGGCGCAAGTTCGTACCTTCATTCATCAGCGGTGACAGTCGTAAGGCAAAGAAGGACGTGAAGCAAGGCAGCAATGCTAATGAAACAACAAGCCCAAGCTCTGCCCTCAACCTTATTCCTGGCACAGAACTCGGCGATGACGGCAAGATAAGGACATTAAGCACATTCAACAAGAAAGAGACGATATTCATCACAGAAGATAATATTGACTATTTCGTGTTTGAAGATTGCTGCAATATTATCCCTGGCGACGATGTTCTGGGATATATTGACAGCAAAGGCAGAATAAAGATTCATCAGCGCGACTGTCACATAGCAGCACGACTAAAGTCTGGCTATGGCAATCGAATAGTCGATGCGAAGTGGAATATGCGCAAGACACGTCTATTCGTGACCAGCATACACGTTCGCGGAATAGACCGCATAGGATTGCTCAACGATGTGACACATGTTTTCTCTTCTGAGTTGCAGCTTAACATCATGAAGGTAAACATAGACTGCATGGACGGAATCTTTGATGCTCACTTCTCATTCCGCATACATGACCGCGAAGAAGTTGCAAATATCATCAACCGACTGAAACAAATATCCGACCTTCAAGAAATATCACAAGAATAAATATATCTGCTGAACGCAAAGAACAGATGCCACACCAGGCTATCGTATATCTTTGCTCTCACACAAACTAAACCTAATACAAGAAAGATTATGAAGAAAATCATCATGACACTGCTTGCTATCATCAGCATCACAGCAGTAAATGCGGCAAACAAGTATGACAATCCTGACACTCTCTTCGTGTCACGCGATGGCACCTGCGAGTTCCGAAACATTAGCGATGCAATAGAGGTATGCCGAGCATACATGACTTATCACAAGGTGATTTTTGTCAAGAAAGGCGTATACAAAGAGAAGATTATCGTACCTACATGGCTTACCAACATTGAGATATGCGGTGAAGACCGTGAGAATACAATAATAACATGGGACGACCATGCAAATATTGTCGACCCGCATCTCGGTCGCAAGCTGACCACCTTCCGTACCTATACTGTTCTTGTACAAGGTTCAAACATCACATTTAAGAATATCACAATAGACAACAATGCTGCACGTCTGGGTCAGGCTGTAGCTCTACATACTGAAGGCGACAAATGTGCCTTCATAAACTGTAAGCTGCTTGGCAATCAGGACACTGTATTCACAGGCAGAGCCGGAGCACGTCAGTATTTCAAAAACTGCTATATTGAAGGTACAACAGACTTCATCTTCGGCCCTTCTACAGTATGGTTTGAGAACTGTGACATCGTAAACAAAAACGATTCATACGTAACAGCTGCCTCTACACCAGCTGACCAGGCATATGGTTATATCTTCAATAACTGTCGCGTGAAATGCCTTGAAGGTCAAGATGCAATAAACAGCAACCGCAACAATCCAATAACAAAGTGCTGTCTCGGCCGTCCATGGCGTCCGTACGCATACACACTATTCATGAATTGTGAACTTGGCGGCCATATCGTTGCTGCAGGATGGAACAACTGGGGCAACAAGGAGAATGAGAAGACAGCCCGCTACATGGAATACAACAACCATGGCAAAGGTGCTGCAATAGAAGGACGTGCAGCATGGGCTAAGCAACTTACAAAGAAAGAAGCGAGCGCCATAACACTTGAGGCAGTATTCGGCGGAGACATCAGCTGGCTTCCGAAAGAATAGTGCGATCATAGATACTCAAAGCGCGAGCCACACTATTCCTGCCCCTAAGCATCACCACTGACAGCGACAGGAGATTATCGCACATAACAGTATGGCAGGTTATGGACAATCATGAACACAATGCCACAGGCGGACAGACCATACAGCCTCGTCTGTGGAACAGAAACTACACAAGAGCATGGACAGCAAACTTCATGCTCTATGTATCGTTCATGCTCATTGTGCCTATATTGCCGCTCTATCTTAACGACACATATGGTGCGGGCAAACATACCATAGGAGCAGTACTTTCGGGCTACACCATAGCGATAATGCTCGTGAGGCCCTTCAGCGGTTATCTTATCGACAGTTTCAATCGTCATAAGGTTCTGCTGCTGTTCTATTCACTGGCATTCCTAATGTGCGGAATGTATCTTATAAGCACTTCACTGCTTATGTTCACAATCGTCCGCACTCTTCATGGCGCTCCATACGGTGCGACGATAATAGCCAACAGCACCGTTGCAATAGATGTGCTTCATCCAGAGCGCCGTGCAGAAGGCATCGGCTATTATGGGTTGTCAAACAATCTTGCCACAGCTCTTAGCCCTTCGCTTGGAATTTTCATATATGAGATGACAGGTAATTTCCAACTGCTATTCGTCATTTCTATGGCCGTAGCAGGCATTGGAATGTTCATAGCATCGAAGATAGAAATCCGTCAGCGCGAGCCCTTGCGTCGCGAGAAGCTATCCCTTGACAGGTTTTTCCTTCTTGCAGGCTGGCGTCAGGCAGTCATCATATGCTGTTTCGGTCTGAGCTATGGCATTCTCTCCACCTATCTTGCCATCTACGGCAAGGAGCAGCTGGGCATTAGCAGTGGCACCGGGATATACTTCATGATACTGTCCGTCGGTCTGATTCTGTCACGAATACAAGGCGGCCGTGCACTGCGTGACGGAAGGGTTACTCACAATGCAGCCGTCGGTGTCGTCATCTCTGTGATAGGCTATACACTGTTTGCTGCTGTAACAGATATGTGGGCATACTACGCATCAGCCTTCATCATCGGATTAGGCAATGGTCATATGTTTCCAGCTATACAGACCATGTTCATCAACCTTGCTCCGAACAACAAGCGCGGCACAGCAAACTCCACACTATATTCATCATGGGATGCGGGAGTCGGCATTGGTATTCTGGCAGGCGGCATAGTAGCCGAGAGCTTGGGATATAGTCTTGCATTCTGGGCAGGCGCCATTGCCAATATGCTGGGTGTAGTATTTTTCTTCACCAACGTGCGGAAGTCATACGAAGCCTGCAAGCTGAGATAAAAACAGCAAACTTGTGAGCACAGCAAGCTCTATCCATGCACAAAGAATAATTAACTCCAACATACATTAATATATCATCATGACTCTAAAACAAAACAAGAATCTGAAACTCTACTACTCCATAAAGGAAGTAGCCCAGATGTTTAATGTGTCTGAGAGTCTTCTAAGATATTGGGAGACAGAGTTCCCAACACTTCGCCCAAAGACAACGCCGAACAAGGTGCGTCAATACAGCGAGGCAGACATCAAGCAGGTGCGTAACATCCATAATCTGCTGAAGGTGCGTGGATTCAAGATTGCAGCAGCACGCAAGATGATTAACAAAAACCCGACCACAGTAGATAAGAGTGCAGACATTCTCAATACACTCATCTCTGTGCGCGATGAACTAAAGGATTTGAAGAAACAACTTGACAGTCTGCAGTAGAAACATCCTAACAGAGAGATTCTAATTTGCTCTGCGCATTACCTTCATGGTCACACGACAAGAAATTCATACGCAGACAGCGAGAATCAAGAAAAAAGAGAAGATTAACAATAAAAAATATACAACAAAAATGATGACAGCAAATGAAATCCGTGACTCGTTCAAACAGTTTTTCGAGTCAAAAGGACACACCATTGTGCCAAGCGCACCAATGGTAGTAAAAGACGACCCTACGCTGATGTTTACTAATGCTGGCATGAACCAGTGGAAAGACATCATTCTTGGCACACGCGACCCAGAGCCACGCCGTCGTGCAGACTCACAGAAGTGTCTGCGTGTAAGCGGAAAGCATAACGACCTTGAGGAAGTAGGCCACGACACATACCACCATACCATGTTCGAGATGCTCGGCAACTGGTCGTTCGGCGACTATTTCAAAGAAGGCGCTATCGATATGGCATGGGAGTATCTTGTTGATGTGCTTAAGCTCAATCCTGCCGATCTCTATGTCACTGTATTCGAAGGCGATGACACAGAAGGTCTCGGACGCGACGACGAGGCTGCACAGTTCTGGCTGAAGCATGTGCCAGCCGACCATATAATAAACGGCAACAAGCACGACAACTTCTGGGAGATGGGCGATACCGGACCATGCGGACCATGCTCAGAGATTCACCTCGACAGCCGTACACCAGAAGAGAAAGCTGCTGTAAGCGGACGCGAACTTGTAAACAAGGACGACCCGCAGGTTATCGAAATCTGGAACATCGTATTCATGCAGTACAACCGCAAGGCTGACGGTTCACTCGAGAGCCTCTCAATGAATGTTATCGACACCGGCATGGGATTCGAACGACTCGTACGTGCAATACAGGGCAAGAACTCTAACTACGACACAGACATCTTCCAGCCTGTCA
>JAFPAS010000017.1 GCA_017424205.1 Prevotella sp.
GTAGAGTTTGTGAAGTATAGTCGTGCCACTTTTCCTGTAGCTGCAGGATTCTGTCAACTGCTGTTCCGGCTATCACAGCTTTGTCGGCATCAGTTGCATCAAGCATCTCCATGTATTCAAACTCCGGCGCATCGGCTCCTAAGCCTTCTACGCCATAGTCGCGTGTCAGTGCGAGGTATGCCAGACGCTGGCCTATCTCACGTTTCTTCGCGCCGTGAATCTGGTCGATTTCATATTCGTAGAAGAGGTCGCTCGTGCATACGCAACCGCTGTTTTCGAGCTGACGTGCTATCTGATGCTGTGCCGCGCGGAACTGTGCCGCCCATATTCCGTCAGCATCGCCATATCGGTATGGCGGCAGTTCTACAGTGTATATCGGCAGCGCTGACTCTGGCTGGTTCCATATCTTGCGCCAGTGGCGTGTCATAGTCGAGAAGCGTTCGATGTATTCCTTCTCCTTTCCGACGTTCGATTCGCCCTGGTTCCACAGGAATCCTTTTATGGTGTAGCCTGCAAGCGGTGCCAGCATGCCGTTGTACATGACCATCTTGCGGTGGTAATCGGTATCGTCCATCGGTGTGAGTCCGTCAGGATAGGTCAGCAGAATATCCTTCGGCATCCAGCCTTCGACACACGAACCGCCCCAAGAGCAGTTTATTATGCCTACCGGAACGTTAAGCACATCAACCACAGTCGTTGCGAAGAAATATCCGCAGGCTGAGAAGCGCGCTGCATTCTTTGGCTCTGACAGCTCCCATTTTCCTGCCACCTTCTTCTGCGGAGTTTCTGCTCCAACCTTCTCAATGGTAGCCACTCGTATGGCATGACGATATTTGCCCGACTGTGCTATGGCTTCGTTTGCGCCCTCAGTAGGACAGTTCCAGAATCCGCCTAACGGCATCTCCATGTTCGACTGTCCCGAGCAGAACCATACCTCGCCTGCAAGCACGCCGTTGATAGTCTTTTCGTCAACCGCCTTACTGTTTTTCTTTGGTGCAGAGGCATACTCGCTGAATGTCAAACTATACTGCTCAAAGCTTGCAACAGGGGTCTGCACACTGACTTCCCAACGTCCTTCTGCATCGGTCTGTGCCGTATATGACTTGTTGTCCCATCCTGTTCTGACTGTCACATAGTGTCCTTTCTCTGCCCAACCCCATAGTCTTGCACTGGTGTTCTGCTGAAGCATCATATTGTCGCCAATGATTTCAGGCAGTTCAATAGCGCTGACTGTCATGACAGCCAGCAGCGAAATAGCAAGCATACAAACTCTTTTCATCGATATTCAGGTTTTAGTTGTCAGATTGCGTTATATAGGTTTCCTGTCCATAGGCAGTTTCTCACTACCCATCTAAGATGTAGCAACTTATGCTGTGTGCAAATTTACGTGTTTTTCTAAAATTCTCCTTGTACTTTTTTGCCATATCATAATACGATTTTTCAATAATTCACACCTTGCAGCCCATTGAATCATACATCGTATAAGGTTTGGATAAAATAGTACAAACCTTAAGTATCTGCAACTGACTTGCACGACATATTTGCGTAAAGCAGAATGTCAGGCAATACGCAACACGTCATAACGTGTTCCGGAAGGATGTCTTTGCCATGTAGAACACTGCTTCATGAATGGCAAAATACACTTTACAGATGGCAAAAATATACAAAGCAAATAACGGAACTGTGTCTTACGGCTGATAAGACATTGCTCCTCCGATGGCATAAGAGCGTTTCACACAAAACAAAAAGGAATCTGCAGCGAAGCACAGTCTCTTCGCTGCAGATTCCTAATATGACACCTTTATATGTAATCTACTGTTTCAGAAGGTGTTCTTATGCATATTTACGAGTAAGAAAGTCTGCGACTAACATCGCAAGTTACGCACTCACGAGACCATAGCAGCCTGTCTAATTCTGCATGGCGATATCTCTTATCGCATAGCGAGCGCCTTATTCTCTGCCGCCTCCATCTTCTCACGCTCCCCCGGACCCTTATCGTCTATTCCGCAGAGATGCAGTATGCCGTGTATGATGACGCGGTGGAGTTCCTCTTCATAGTCCTTGCCAAACTGTTCAGCATTGGTACGCACGGTATCAAGCGATATGACGAGGTCGCCGTTGATGGTGTCGTCGTCACAATAGTCGAAGGTTATGATGTCTGTATAGTAGTCGTGCTGCAGAAACTCGCGGTTGACTTCGAGTATTTTCTCATCGTCGCAGAAGAGATAGCCTATCTCTCCCACACGCATGCCGTAGCTCTGTGCCACGCTCTTTATCCATTTTGACACGTCGCGCCTGCGTATCTTCGGCATGCTGACGTTTTCTGTGCTGTATGTTATCATGATGTTCTGATATGTTCGGTATTATGATTTTTATGCATCTTCCGTGTAGCTGACATCGCCAGACAGTGTCGCTGCAGCATCATTCTTCTGCAGGAAGAAACGCAGAAACATCGCGGCCGAAGTGCTGCAGAGTGCGGACAGCCGAGCTGGAGAGTGCCGCCAGTTCTGGACGGGCGAAGAATAGGACGGTCTCAAGACCTCCGCCCAGCAGACGATTGAACTCAGCCTGTGTGCGTTCATACTCATAGTCCTGCACCGAACGCACGCCTTTAACCACCGCCACTGCATTATGGCGCGCAGCCAGGTCGGCTGCCATATCTGTGTATGCCTCTACCGTCACGCGTTCGTCTGCTGCATACAGCCGCTCTATGGCTTGCAGGCGCTTCTGCATGTCGGCATGGTCTGTCTTATGCGGGTTATAGCCTATGCCTATGACCACATGGTCGAAGACGGCAAGCGCACGGCTGACAATGTCGGCATGACCTATGGTGAAGGGGTCGAACGACCCAGTGAAGATTGCTGTTCTCATGAGTTTTATCAGTCGAAAAGTGTTGGCTGCGATGCGTTTGAGGTGTACATATTGCGTCCGAGATGACGGTATGCGAGTTCTGTTAGTACTCTACCGCGTGGTGTACGCTTCATGAAACCTTCCATAATGAGATACGGCTCGTATACTTCCTCTACAGTTCCGGCATCCTCACCGATGGCTGTGGCTATTGTAGAGATGCCTACCGGTCCACCCTGGAACTTATCGATGATGGTCAGCAGAATCTTGTTGTCTATCTCATCGAGTCCGTATGAGTCGATATTGAGTGCTGTCAGCGACATTTCAGCGATGGCTGTATCAATGGCTCCGTTGCCTTTCACCTGCGCAAAGTCGCGCACACGGCGCAGCAGGGCATTGGCTATACGAGGCGTACCGCGTGAGCGTCGGGCTATCTCCATAGCCGCACGGTCAGATATAGGCACCTGAAGTATTCGGGCAGAACGTCTGATTATTCGCATCAGTGTCTCCGGATCGTAGTATTCGAGGTGGAGATTTATGCCGAAACGGGCTCTGAGCGGAGCTGTCAGAAGACCCGAACGTGTCGTTGCTCCAACAAGCGTAAACGGATTGAGGTCTATCTGAATGGAGCGTGCTGACGGGCCTTTATCTATCATGATGTCAATGCGGTAGTCCTCCATGGCTGAATACAGGTATTCCTCCACCACAGGACTGAGGCGGTGAATCTCGTCGATGAATAGCACATCATTAGGCTCGAGCGATGTCAGGATGCCAGCCAGGTCGCCCGGCTTGTCGAGCACCGGACCAGAAGTTATCTTGAATCCCACACCCAGTTCGTTGGCTATGATATTCGAAAGTGTGGTCTTGCCCAGACCTGGAGGTCCGTGCAGCAGCGTGTGGTCGAGCGGTTCGCCACGATATTTTGCTGCTTCGACGAATATACTGAGGTTTTCCACAACCTTAGGCTGTCCGGTAAAATCGTCGAAATTCAGCGGGCGCAATGCGTTCTCGAAGTCTTTCTCCGTGCTTCGCTGCCCTGTTTGTCTTATGTCGAAATCTTCTGCCATTTTCTTCTTCTATTGTTTTGTGTTGGCAAGGCTGATATATTATAACATACGAGTTTGCCGTCTGTCGCATCAGAAAAATGCGCTTTACTCGGCAAAGGTAATGAATTATTGCGACAAAGTTAATAAATTATTCTGAAAAACTTTATTTTCTGTTGCTCTTTTTGCTTTTTTCGCTCTGACACGCCGCATTGCCGTTATTAATAGTCCTCTGCAAATAAGAAGCGGACTGGCTCAAGATTACCTGTGCCAGTCCGCTGTTCTGTTTTGTTATGTTATGGATGAATTTGGGAAATACGGCGATGCTTCGCAGCATGACCATCATATGTGCCAGTGGCACATGTAAATCAATTAGGGGTACAACGGGGTGTACCATAGATTGTTTTAATCGATTATGCTAAAATGCTTAGAAAAAATTCTTGTCCGGGGTCCTGGCGCTTAGTCTATCAGTCGTGGCGCCTGAACGAGTTTTGCAGTGTCTTTCTTCACCGTGTCGTTTACCGCTACCGACGGCCCTTCTACCGTTACAGACTGATATGCTTCGGCTGCAGGATATTCATTGTCGGTGCTTATTGCTCTCTGGGCTGCTGTACCGAGTGTGATAAACATGGCTATGACAGCAGCAGCGCGGAAGAGTGGTGTGAGACGCTGCGACAGCGTGATGGTCTTTGCCTTCACCGTACGTTCGCTCTCGATAATGTCAAGCATGCGGCGGTCGAATGTCTCATCGAGGCGTACGCTGCTTTGCTCGAGATGCTCGGCAAGGAACAACTGTCTGTACGGAAGCAGATGCACCGGTATATCATCCTGTGCGAAGAACGCCCGGAGGATTGCTTCCTCCTCAAGTGTTGTCTGGCACTGCCAGTAGCGCTCCATCAGCTGTTCTATGTACTTATAGTCCATCATTCGTACTGTTCTATTTTGGGTGTCTATATAGAAGACGTATGTAAATAAAAAAAGTTACAGCGGACTGCAACTTTTTTTGAAAAAAATTATTTTTTCTATGATTTTACAGGTGTTTTTCTAAAAAATAGCTCTACAGAATAATGTAAAAAGCATTCTGCAAGTCTTTTTCTGTTACTCCGCATAGCAAACTTCTCCCTGCTTTCATGTCACTGGCTATTTAGCAAAGATACATTAATAAACATCCATGACATTACCTATAATAAAATATGAATGCACATGTGACTTGCCTTACTTTACTAACAAACAACTGCCAATGTATGAACAACAATGCAAAACTGAATAGATTATGTATGACTGCTAAGTCTCAAGATGTTCTTGCCGCTTCAATATGTTCCTTGACAAACTTTCTTGCGCGGAAGATATTGATTCTTACCTGGTCTGAAGAAATCTGCATGATTTCGGCAATCTCGTTGTAGTTTCGTCCTTCAAAGTCACGCAGATGCATGCAGAGACGCTGTTTCTCTGGCAGAAGCGCCATGATGCGGTGTACGCTGCGCAGCTCATCCTGTGCGTAGATGCGGTCATACGGATTTTCTTTCGGCGCATTCTCCGCCTCTGGAGCATCGGTTATCAGCACACGGCGCGACTTTTTGCGCTGGCTGTCAAGCGCCTGGTTGCGGCAGAGTGTCATGGCATAAGCTTCGAGCGACTCAATTTCGGCAAGCCGTTCGCGCTGGTTCCACATCTTTATCATAACCTCCTGCACGACATCTTCCGCCTCCTCATGGTGCATCGTGATGCGCAGCGCCATGCGGAAGAGTTTGTCTTTAAGTGGCAGTATGTCGTGCTGGAAGTTCAAGATTATAATTATTGGTTTGTTACTGATTGCGTTATAGTCCTCGTGCCAACGTTTTATTGACAGCATTCATTGCTCCGCACATCTGTTCCGTGTGCCTTAATGTGCAAAAAACGCCGATTTCATCGGGGTTTTCTTACAGTTTTATGACTGTTCCGTCAGTGCCGTTGATGGCAGAGGCGAGTGTAATTACCACCTTCTTCACGCCAGCATTGAGGGCATTGAGGGCATTTTCAATCTTCGGAAGCATGCCTCCTGAGATAGTTCCGTCAGCCTTGTAGTGCTCGAAGAGTTCGGGTGTTATGAGCGGAATGACAGAGTTGTCGTCGTCAGGATTGCTCAGTACGCCGCGCTTCTCAAACGAGAATATCAGCGTGACATCATGCTCCTGTGCGATGGCCTTTGCTGTTTCTGACGCCATGGTATCGGCATTAGTGTTAAGAATATTGCCTTTTCCGTCGTGTGTCAGCGGCGCCACGACCGGTGTTATGCCCTGTTCGAGGAGCATAGCGAGAGTGTTTCCGTCAGCATAGTCCACATCACCGACGAATCCGAAGTCAATCATACGCTCCTCACCATCTACGTTCATCTTTTTCAGCGGACGGCGATGCGAGCGCAGTATGTTCATGTCAGCACCTGTCAGTCCGACAGCATTGACACCTTCAGCCTGCAGGAGAGCCACGATGTGCTTGTTGACAAGTCCGCCATA
>JAFPAS010000223.1 GCA_017424205.1 Prevotella sp.
GCTGCGAAGTATACGTTTGTCCTATTTTCATATTTTACAGATTGTTTGTTTTATCACAGAAATAACTTTCACTTTTTCATTACAACAGTCTTGATGCATGGTTCACGCCCATAAGTGTATGGTCTCACTTTCACTTCATAGCACCTTACAAAACAGACTTGCCAAAGGCTGTGCGCAAAACATCTACCGGCAATGGCATCTATTTCTTTTTGCCAAACTCAGGTTCGATTTTCAGAAACGCTGTAACCACAAATGTTATAATACATGTCACCATCACGATATTAAAGAAAACCTGATAGCCAACAGCGTCTTTTATATATCCAGACACCATGCCTGGCAACATCAAGCCGAGATAAGAGATGCCCGTGCATATAGCATAGTGAGATGTCTTATATTTTCCCTGACTATAATAAAGCATATAGAGCGTCAATGCGGTAAATCCAAATCCATAGCCGAACTGCTCAACAAAAAGCAGCGACCCTACTACAAAAACATTAGAATTGAGAGTATAGCTCAATATTACATATACAATATCTGGCAACGTAATGGCCCACACCATCGGCCAAAGCCATTTCTTCATGCCGTCACGGCTTACGAGCAAGCCACCTACGATGCCACCCAAAAGCAAGCCGATAAGCCCGACCGTTCCATTAACCAATCCATATTCCTGCGGCGACAGCCCTAACCCGCCACTCGAGTTGGGACGCATCAAGAAGGTCTTAGTCATGGTATTCAACAGTGCCTCAGGAAAACGATAAAACAGCAGGAACATAATCACTACGAACGTCTCACGTGGAGGGAACTTCGTAAAGAACGTAACGAACATAGTCTTAAGCCCTGCCATCACATTGCTCACGCTATCATCTTTCTGGACATCAGCTGCAGGACGCGGCATCTTCACTCCGTGATAAAGCCATAACGCAATGAAGAGTCCTGCCAAACCATAGAATATCAAACTCCACGTAAACGCAATCCTGTTACGAAACAGAACCTGCAAGACTCCGGCAAAAGAGACAAGCAGACCATTGCCAAAAATTACTGCAAGACGATAGAAGGTGTTTCTGATTCCCACGAATTTTGCCTGGTTATGTTCGTCAAGCTCAATCATATAGAAACCATCGGCAGAAATATCATGAGTGGCACTAGCAAATGCCATCACAAACAGAAAGAACATCGTACACTGAAACCACATCGCAGTTGGCAGCGTAAAAGCAATACCGGCAAGCGCAGCGCCTATCAGCAGCTGCATCGTCAATACCCACCAGCGCTTTGTCTTCAGCAAATCTACAAACGGGCTCCACAAGGGCTTAACTACCCACGGAAGAGCAAGCCAGCCCGTATACAAACCCAGCTCAGCATCCGAAAGCCCCATCTGCATATACATAACCGCAGCTAGGCCCGTCACAAGCACATTCGGAAGACCCTCTGCAAAATACAACGTAGGGACCCACGACCAAGGAGATATCTTGTTTTTCATAATTACGAATCAAAAAAATACGCCCGCATACCGCAAGCTATACCAAACCAATATTGCCATGCGAAGCGTTAGCTGTACACAGCAAAATCCTGATGCTCTTGTTTGCTGGATAATGTCACAGTTACATAGGCAAGCATCGTCTTCATTTATGCAAAGTTACAAATTTTATATGACATAACGTCTCTATGCATATAAAAAGTTAGTTTTTAGATACTTTTTTAATAAAACATGACCAAACATTCGTCTTTTTTTTGTAACTTTGCACTCTAATTATAGAATTAAAGGCGAGTTATACAAATTCGCTTTGTCGACAAATCAGAATTTAACAGAGAGACAATTATTCTTCCATAGAGGGAGTATAGCGTGCTATATGACTGACACGGATGGCAAAAAGAGCCAGTTAAAACTGATTTGACCACAAAAAGAATAAAAGAATCTCACCATCAATAACAAGCTGAGGGAATTCTTAGAACCCATTGTAAAGGAAACATGAACCTGACTGAACTGATACATCACCCAGAGAGAATGGACCGCGAGACATTATACGACCTACGCAGTCTCATCGCTCTGCATCCATACTTTCAGACAGCCAGAATCCTGATGCTCAGAAACCTATATTTGCTGCACGACCCAACATTTGACGAAGAACTACGACGCGCCGCAATATACATAACCGACCGCAGAGTGCTCTTTCAGATGATTGAAGCCGCACACTACAAACTGCGAAACAACGCTGCTGACAAAAAGAACAACAGTTCAGAAGAAAACAGCATACAGGCAAACAAAGAAAATACAAGCAGAACTACTGAGCTTATCGATAATTTCCTCGGCTCTATACCTGAGGACACTGAAGAGTCTAAAGGCAACAGCAAGAAGCGCATAAGCGCAACACCTGGAAGCGACTACATAGGCTATCTGATAGAAAACGGACTCGACGACTTCGGCACTTCAGACCAAGACGGACCGCAGCTGAAAGGGCAAAGCCTGATAGACGATTTCATATCAAGCAAGGGAAGCGGGCGTATCATACTGCCAGAACTTGACAACGACCCGAACGAAAGAAGCGAACATACCGAACCCGTGCCTGAGGAGTTCTGCACAGAAACAATGGCGCAGATTTACGTAAGGCAAGGAAGATATTCACAGGCTTTAGAGATTATTAAGCGTTTAAATTTGGACAATCCGAAAAAAAATGCTTATTTTGCAGACCAAATACGTTTCCTCGAGAAATTAATCATAAATAATAATAAAAAACAAAAGTAACAAAAAGATGTACCCACTATTCGTTATCCTCATTGTCATCGTAGCCATACTGATGATTGCTATCGTTCTTATCCAGGAATCTAAGGGAGGCGGACTCTCTGCAGGTTTCTCAACTGGCAATGCAGTACTCGGCGTACGCAAGACAACAGACTTCATCGAGAAGACAACATGGGGACTGGCTATTGCACTGGCTATCCTCAGTGTAGTTTGCGCACACGTTGTGCCAACTTCTTCTACAGAACAGAGCGTAATTGAGAAGGTCGCTACAGAGCAGAGCCAGACAAACCCTAACAACCTGCCAGGATTCGGAGCAAGCCAGACAAAGCAGAACAACACTGCTGCTCCAGCTGAAAAACCAGCTGCAGCTCCAGCAGAGCAGAAGGCTGCAAACTAATAAAAAGGCAAGGTAGGGATGCCCCGAGCAACGCAAAGCGGCATACTCTGAAAATCTTATTCAAGGAGTCAGGGAGGTAAGAAGCACGACCGTAACACACGGCGGCTCCTTGACTTCTTGGCTCCTTGAAGCATTTTATGCAGGACGGACACCACAAAACCGAAGCCCATAACGACTGGCAGAAAGCGGTATAACCACACAAAAGACACGCTCCCCTTCCGATCCTTACTAAACATCGTCAATAACACTGATGGCATATGGCGCAAGACAAAACCCAATAAAGCTAAATGCCACCACATAAAAATATCTATTACCACTATGATCGACGTAAAAGAAACTCTCAGCAATGCTGAGGAAGAAATGGACATGGCATGCATGTTCCTCGACGAACAATTGTCACACATACGCGCTGGCAGAGCCAACGTGGCACTTGTTGACGGCATAAAGGTTGAATCTTACGGAGCAACTGTACCTCTCAACCAAGTAGCTAACGTATCTACACCTGACCCAAGAACCATAGCAATTCGACCATGGGACAAGAAAGCCATACGCGACATCGAGAAAGCCATCATTAATTCAAGCCTGGGCATCACTCCTGACAATAACGGAGAGATAATCCGCCTCTGCATACCTGTTCCTACAGAAGAGCGCCGTCGCGAACTGGCAAAACAGTGTAACGGCATAGCGGAGAAAGCTAAAGTGTCTGTACGAAAGACCCGTGGTGAATACAAGGACACTCTAAAGAAGGCCGTGAAAGACGGACTTGCTGAAGACGAGCAGAAGATTGCAGAAGAGAAACTGCAGAAAATTCATGATAAGTTTATCAAGAAGATTGACGACATGCTCGCTGAAAAGCAGAAGGAGATTATGACTGTCTAAACATGCACTGGCACGGAAGAATGCCAGAAGCAAAACAAATACGAATGAAAGGACTTGTAATAAAAAATACAGGATACTGGTACACGGTGCTCACCGACGAGGGGGGCACCGTGGATTGTAAAATAAAGGGCAACTTCAGGCTTAAAGGCATACGAAGCACAAACCCTGTTGCCGTTGGAGACAGAGTGACTATACAGCCCAATCAAGAAGGCACTGCTTTCATTACAGATATAGAAGACAGACGAAACTATATCATACGCAAATCACAAAATCTGTCAAAGCAGAGCCATATTCTCGCAGCCAACGTAGACCAGGCTGTTCTGGTAGTCACTATAAACTATCCCGAGACATCTACCACATTCATTGATAGATTTCTGGCTTCTGCCGAAGCATATTCTGTGCCTGTCATTCTGGCGTTCAACAAGCGCGACCTGCTATCGCCAGAAGAACTGCATTATCAAGAAATGATGATGCAATTATATGACACCATAGGGTATCGCTGCCTCTCCATATCTGCCACAGAAAATATCGGAATAGAAGAACTCACCGCATTGCTACAAGGCAAAATCACGTTATTCAGCGGCAATAGCGGCGTCGGGAAATCAACACTGCTAAATGCAATACTGCCTAATGCAAATCTAAGAACTTCGGAAATATCCGATGCTCATAACACAGGCATGCATACTACAACATTTTCAGAAATGCTGCCGCTGTTAAAAGACACAACAGAAAATAATGGGTGGGTCATAGATACGCCCGGCATTAAGGGGTTTGGCACATTTGACATGGAGCCAGAAGAAATATGCTCGTATTTCAAAGAAATCTTCAAGTTTTCCAAAGATTGCCGCTTCAATAACTGCACTCACACGCACGAACCAGGCTGTGCGGTTATTCAGGCTATTGAAGACCATTATATCGCACTGTCAAGATATAATTCATACCTCTCCATGCTCAATGACAAAGAGGAAGGAAAATACAGGGCGCCATACTAATACGCTCAGCAATGGGCCAAGAACGATATTTTTTCTGACTGAAAGATAAGTAAAAACAAACAACTCACACAGCATAC
>JAFPAS010000224.1 GCA_017424205.1 Prevotella sp.
CGTCATGATAGAAACCGTTGAGGCAGACCGCCTCGGCATGGGCGACAGCATAGCCCTCTCGCCTCTGTGGACGGTCAGAAACTTGCTTGATGAACGCTCGTGGCAGTGCTATGCCACTGGTGCTGACGTGACCACTGACGGTACGCTTGCCGACGCCTGGTACGCCTTCTGCCGCTACGGCTCAGCAACATACACCAGCTACTGCACACGGCCGTTCGACCAACCTACACCCGATGCGGCCTACACCACTGCGGCACGCGCGGCACAGCATGCCGCAACAACAGCCAGCCAGCAGCATGCCACACCCCGAAAAGCAGCGGAAAGAATATCCACTGCACTCGACCAGACACTCGGTCCACCGCCTGTCAACGCCTATCTCTACGGTATGGAATACACCCCGCACCAACTGGCAGAAAGCATGGCGCTGCCTGACGAATGGAAGGCATACACCTCGTTCTCTGACAAACCGTATTGCACTGATATACAGCCAGATATGTACGGGCAGGACAAACGCTATGCAGCACACAACCTGCCGATAGACTCGCTCCTTTCGCTCGTATGCCGCTCGCTCCGAGAAGGACATCCTGTGGCATGGGAAGGCAACCTCCATACCGCAGAGTCAGACAACGACATTACAGACTTGGCAGACGTAACGGCACAGGCAGAACGATATGCCGCCGACCGCCTCCGTCTAAGCCGCTCAAACCGTCTGAAACCCGTGCAGCAGCGCTGCATCATCGGACTGGCGAGAAGCAAAGACACAGGCGTGCTGCACTTCATCGTGAAAGACGCGCCCGATGCTGGCTCTACGGCATCGCCATTACGAGGATACAGCAAGGCATACATGCCGCTCACAGCATTCCTCACAGGCACCACCATAGTGATGGTGAAGCAACCGCAGCATCGTCCATCTTCCTGCCACTGAATGTTCAAAAGATTTCAACTAATTTCCTCAGAATCTCCTCTGATTTCCTACTGAATTTTCAATGAATTTTTACTGAATTTCTATTGTTGAAATTACAAATTTCCGAACCGCTGCGTTTCACCGCGCAAAAAGCAGTGTTACGCATGCCAGGAGGCTGTTTCTTGACCGACAAGAAGCAGCCTCTTGCTTTTGCAGTCAGGAATAGAGCGCCAGCCGTGGCAGACATCCGTGCTGGCGCATGGCGAAAAGCAGTCGTGTGCGATTTCGCGATGGCAGAGGCGTAAAAAAGGGTAGCGGGGCGTAATATATGAGTTTTTCGTTACAAAATCTGTTAAAATAGGTGTTTATATTATAATATATCAGAGTATTTTTGTATTTTTGCATGTTAATATGCGTAAATAATAATAACAACAAAATATACAGGATGGAATACAATTTCATAGACATCGAAAAGAAATGGCGTGCTGCGTGGGTTAAGAACGAAACCTACAAGACCGTCGAAGACGACAAGAAGAAGAAATTCTACGTGCTCAACATGTTCCCTTACCCATCTGGCGCAGGTCTGCACGTGGGTCATCCGCTCGGCTATATCGCCAGCGATATTTATGCACGCTACAAGCGTCTGCAGGGCTTCAATGTGCTCAATCCGATGGGATATGACGCATACGGACTGCCAGCAGAGCAGTATGCCATACAGACAGGACAGCATCCGGAGAAGACAACATTCGAGAATATCGACCGCTACCGTGAGCAGCTGGACAAGATAGGCTTCTGTTTCGACTGGAGCCGCGAGGTGCGCACATGCGCTCCAGACTACTACCACTGGACACAGTGGGCATTCCAGAAGATGTTCAATTCGTTCTTCTGCAACACATGTCAGAAGGCACAGCCTATCGAGAAGCTCGTGGCTCACTTTGCAGAGCAAGGTACAGAAGGACTCGATGTGGCAGAGACAGAACATCTGCAGTTTACAGCAGCAGAATGGAACGCCATGAGCGAGAAGGAGCAGTCAGACGTGCTGATGAACTACCGCATAGCATTCCTCGGCGAGACAATGGTGAACTGGTGTCCTGCTCTGGGCACAGTGCTTGCCAACGATGAGGTTATCGACGGCGTGTCAGAGCGTGGCGGCTATCCTGTAGAGCAGAAGAAGATGCGCCAGTGGTGTCTGCGCGTGTCGGCATATAGCCAGCGTCTGCTCGACGGACTGGAGACAATACAGTGGAGCGACTCAATCAAGGAGACACAGAAAAACTGGATTGGCCGCTCAGAGGGTGCAGAAATCGAATTTAAGGTGGCTGACTCAGAGAAGTCATTCACTATCTTCACCACACGTGCCGACACAATGTTCGGTGTGACCTTCATGGTGCTGGCTCCAGAGAGCGAGCTTGTAGACATGCTGACAACAGACGAGCAGCGTGCTGAGGTAGAGCAGTATGTGAAGTATGTGAAGGGCCGCACAGAGCGTGAGCGCATGATTGACCACAAGGTGACAGGCGTATTCTCAGGCTCATACGCTATCAATCCATTCACAGGCGAGAAGAACCCAATCTGGATTTCAGAGTATGTGCTGGCAGGCTACGGCACAGGTGCCATCATGGCAGTGCCTGCTCACGACAGCCGCGACTATGCTTTCGCACGCCATTTCGGTCTGCCTATCGTGCCGCTCGTTGAGGGTGCAGATGTCAGCGAAGAGTCGTACGACGCAAAGGAAGGCATCGTGACTAACTCTCCACGCGAGGGTGTAGAGCCATACATCGACTTCTCGCTCAACGGACTGACAGTGAAGGAAGCCATTGCGGCTACAAAGAAATACGTGAAGGAGCACAACCTCGGACGCGTGAAGGTGAACTACCGTCTGCGTGACGCTATCTTCTCACGCCAGAGATACTGGGGCGAGCCATTCCCAGTGTACTACAAGAACGGCATACCTACAATGATTCCAGAGGAATGCCTGCCTATAGAGCTGCCACAGGTTGACAAGTTCCTGCCTACAGAGACAGGCGAGCCACCGCTGGGCAACGCTCAGTGCTGGGCATGGGACGAGGCAAACAGAAAGATAGTAGACAAGGCTCTCATCGACGAGAAGACCATCTTCCCTATAGAGCTCTTCACAATGCCAGGATTCGCAGGTTCATCAGCATACTATCTGCGCTACATGGATCCGCACAACAATAGCGGACTCGTATCAGAGGAGGCATCAGCATACTGGCAGAATGTCGACCTCTATGTGGGCGGTTCAGAGCATGCTACAGGTCACCTCATCTACTCTCGCTTCTGGAACAAGTTCCTCTTCGACCTCGGAGTGAGCAAGAAGGAAGAGCCATTCCAGAAACTTGTAAACCAGGGAATGATTCAGGGACGTTCTAACTTCGTATACCGCATAAAGGACACCAACACATTCGTTACACTCGAGCAGAAGGACGAGCATGACGTGACACCTATACACGTCGATGTGAATATCGTCTCTGCCGACATACTTGATGTTGAGGCGTTCAAGGCTTGGCGTCCGGAATATGCCGACTCAGAGTTTATCTTCAATGCTGACGGACAGTATAAGTGCGGCTGGGCAGTAGAGAAGATGTCGAAGTCGATGTACAATGTAGTAAACCCAGACATGATTGTCGAGAAATACGGTGCTGACACACTGCGTCTCTACGAGATGTTCCTCGGTCCGGTTGAGCAGTCAAAGCCATGGGATACAAACGGTATAGACGGCTGCCACCGATTCCTGAAGAAGTTCTGGGGACTGTTCTACTCACGCGAAGGCCAGTTCATGCCACAGGATATAGCACCAGTGGCTGACGAAGAGAAGTCACTCCACAAGCTCATCAAGAAGGTGACACAGGACATAGAGCAGTTCTCTTACAACACATCTATCGCAGCATTCATGATTGCTGTGAACGAACTCTCTAAGTGCCGCAGCCGTGAGATTCTGCGACAGCTTGTCATCCTCATCGCGCCATTCGCTCCACACATCGCTGAGGAGCTCTGGCAGCAGCTCGGAGAGACAGGTTCTGTATGCGATGCACAGTGGCCAGCATGGGACGAAGAGAAGATGAAAGACTCAGAGATAACCATGCCTGTGCAGTTCTGCGGCAAGACACGATTCACCATACAGCTGCCAGCAGACATCAGCCGCGAAGACGCTGAGAAGGCAGCCCTTGCTGACGAGCGCACAGCACGCTACACAGAAGGCAAGCAGGTGATGAAGGTTATCGTGGTGCCAGGACGCATCATCAATATCGTTGTGAAATAATCATGCCGTGAGCTGGAGCCTCCGGGCTCCGGCACACAGGCTATAAGGTATAGAAAAAACCAGAAGAGTGCAGAGCGTAAAGATTTTCTTGGCTCTGTCTAGATATTCTAGAGGCTCTAGATGTTCTAGATATTCTAGATACTCTAGATTTCCTAGACTCTCTAGGACATATAGCCCTCTTTCTCTCCCCGCAACCTAAAAACTCTAAACCATAAACATTCAATCTATGC
>JAFPAS010000225.1 GCA_017424205.1 Prevotella sp.
AACTGCATGGTATCAATGGACTCTGGCAATATGCACCTCGCTTCGCTTACAGGCACACCGGTCGTGAGCATCTGGGGAGCCACACACACACTGGCAGGATTTTACGGATGGCAGCAGGACCCTGCCGACATCGTAGAGACCGACATGGCATGCCGCCCATGCAGCATATACGGAAGCAAGCCTTGTGAACGTGGCGACTATGCATGCATGAACAGTATTACTCCAGAACAAGTAGTAAAGAAAATCAGCCGATATCTTGCATAAGATGCTAACACTGGCTGGCATCATGCTGAGAAACACCCCGAAAAGACAGGAAACTGAAGAAAAGACAAGATAACAACACACACAGTCATGAACAAAATTATCCGTAAAGAGCAATTCTCGGAGAATGTATTCCTCTTTGAAGTGGAGGCTCCGCTGATTGCCAAAAGCCGCAAGGCAGGCCATTTCGTTATCGTACGTGTAGACGAGATGGGCGAACGTCTGCCTCTGACCATTGCCGACGCTAACATAGAGCGTGGCACAATCACACTTGTAATTCAGAAAGTAGGACTCTCAAGCACGAAAATCTGCATGCTTGAAGAGGGCGAATACTTCCTTGACATTGTCGGTCCGCTCGGCAATGCCACACATATCGAGAACTATGGCACAGTGCTATGTGCTTCTGGCGGCGTAGGAACAGCTCCGCTGCTTCCTATCGTAAAAGCGCTGAAGGCTGCGGGCAACCGTGTCCTGACTGTTATTGCAGGCCGTACAGCTGACCTCGTAATTCTCGAAGACGAGATACGCGAACATTCTGACGAGCTTATCATCATGACCGACGACGGCTCACGAGGCGAAAAGGGCGTGGTGACTGTTGGCATGGAGAAGTTCATACAGCAGGAGAAAATAGATAAGGCTTTTGCCATCGGTCCTGCCATAATGATGAAATTTGCTTGTCTGACTACACAGAAATATGATATACCGACTGTCGTTTCGCTCAATACCATCATGGTTGACGGTACAGGCATGTGCGGAGCATGCCGCCTGACTATCGGCGGAAAGACAAAGTTCGTATGTATTGATGGCCCTGAATTCGACGGCGCTCTTGTCGATTGGGACGAGATGTTCAAACGCATGTCAACATTCAAGCGCGAGGAACAAGCAGAAATGGAGCATATCGATGAGCATATGCACGAGCACGTAAAGCCTGCTGAAGACGTATGCCAGGAAGATAACACAGCTACAACACAGGATGACTGCAACTGCGACGAGGACTGCCAGCTGACTGACCGCAACGCTCCATGGCGCGAAGAGCTCAGAAAGAGCATGAAGGCTAAGGAGCGCACAGCTATCAAGCGTGTCGTAATGCCGGAGCTCGACCCAGAGTATCGCGCCACAACTCGACTTGAAGAGGTTAACAAAGGACTGACCGCAGAGCAGGCTCTCGTAGAGGCTAAGCGCTGTCTCGACTGCCCGAAGCCGCAGTGTGTAGAGGGATGCCCGGTAAATATCAATATCCCGTCATTCGTCAAGAATATCGAACGTGGCGAATTCCTGAAGGCGGCACAAGTGCTGAAGCAGACTTCGGCCCTGCCTGCTGTTTGCGGCCGTGTTTGCCCACAGGAGAAGCAGTGCGAAAGCAAATGTATACACACAAAGATGGGCGAGCAGCCTGTAGCTATCGGATACCTTGAGAGATTCGCGGCTGACTACGAGCGCGAGTCGGGCGAGGCTGCACTACCAAAGTGCGCTCCTGCTAACGGCATCAAGGTGGCTGTGGTTGGCTCTGGTCCTTCTGGACTGAGCTTTGCTGGCGACATGATAAAGATGGGCTACGAGGTGCATGTATTTGAGGCGCTCCATGAGATTGGCGGCGTACTGAAATATGGTATTCCTGAATTCCGCCTGCCTAACCGCATAGTCGATGTGGAGATAGATAATCTGCGCAAGCTTGGCGTGAAATTCTATACTGACACCATCGTCGGAAAGACTATAACTGTAGACGAACTGGAAGAGCAGGGCTTCAAGGGCATCTTCGTAGGCTCTGGCGCAGGTCTGCCTAACTTCATGAATATTCCTGGCGAGAACCTTATTAATATAATGTCGTCTAATGAATATCTGACTCGCATCAACCTCATGGACGCTGCAAATCCTCTGAGCGACACTCCTATCAATCCGGCTAAGAGCGTGCTCGTAGTGGGCGGCGGTAACACAGCTATGGACTCATGCCGTACAGCAAAGCGTCTCGGGGCTGACGTAACACTCGTCTACAGACGTTCTGAAACAGAAATGCCAGCGCGTCTTGAGGAGGTGAAGCATGCTAAGGAAGAGGGAATAAACTTCCTTACACTGCATAATCCGGTAGAATATCTTGCTGACGAAAGCGGAGCAGTGAAGCAGGCTGTACTCGCAGTTATGGAACTGGGCGAACCTGATGCGTCTGGACGTCGTTCGCCAGTAGACACAGGCAACCGCATAACACTGGATGTCGACCAGGTGGTAGTAGCCGTGGGCGTATCACCTAACCCTCTCGTACCGACATCTATCCCAGGATTGGAACTGGGCCGCAAGAACACTATCGCTGTTAACGACGGAATGGAGTCAAGCCACGCTGGCCTTTATGCCGGAGGCGACATCGTCCGCGGCGGCGCTACTGTAATCCTCGCCATGGGTGACGGACGACGTGCTGCTGCAAGCATGAATGAAAAGCTGCAGGGCAATGCATAACAAAAAAAGCGAATAGAATATATAACGACACGACGGGCTGCATCTCGAAAGATGCAGCCCGTTTTTTATATATAAGATTGTATATACCTATATCACTATCGAGTTTCAGAAAACGGCAAATTCCTTTCTTATTCTCCCTCTCTTCCTTTAATTTTTTCTTTTATTTAAAAAATCTGCACATCTGCACAAAGATTTATAACTCACTGTGATTTAACGCATTTACACACGTGCAGATGCTGTGCAGACATGTGCAGATATATAGACGTTTCGGAAAGGCATATTCTCTGAGTCTCGACTTGCAGAAAAATAAAATGGCTGAAGTTTTTCTCTGTACCAACAAAGGCAATATGTAAATCGCCACAACAAGATAGCGAGTTTCTGGTATATACTAACACTTTCATGACCGAACACATAGAGCCTGATACTATCAGGCAAGGTAAAAAGAAATATTATAGAAGTCAAGTTTCGGATGTTAAGAAGATATAGGAAGATACTTTTTAAGAAGATATAGGAAGATAAAAGAAGATATGCCGCTTTCAGCGGCGAAGATAGAGGACGATACTTCGGTTGACAAATTTACTATCCCGCGATATAATATGTACTATATCGCGGGGTAGAGCAGTCTGGTAGCTCCCCCGTTGTGACGGCTCATGAGCCAAACGAGCACATGGGTCATTAAAATATCGCGGGGTAGAGCAGCCTGGTAGCTCGTTTGGCTCATAACCAAAAGGTCGCTGGTTCAAATCCAGCCCCCGCAACCATAATTTAATAATCAGTTTTAAGTTCAGTTTGAGTTACCCCCCTAACTCAGACTGAACTTAGGGCTGATTATTTTTTGTTGACTAAT
>JAFPAS010000018.1 GCA_017424205.1 Prevotella sp.
AATCACAGGACCGTCGTATGAAGCAGGTGCTTGCAGCACTTAACGAGAACGGTATTTCTTCTATTGAGGAAGCAAACGAAATATGTGAGAAGGCAGGTCTTGATCCTTATAAGACATGTGAGGAGACCCAGATGATTTGTTTCGAGAATGCTAAGTGGGCTTACGTTGTAGGTTCTGCTATCGCACTCAAGAAGGGTTGCAAGACTGCTGCTGAGGCTGCTGAGGCAATCGGTATCGGTCTGCAGGCATTCTGTATCCCTGGTTCTGTAGCTGACGACCGTAAGGTTGGTATCGGCCACGGTAATCTTGCTGCACGTCTGCTCCGCGAGGAGACAGAGTGTTTCGCATTCCTCGCAGGCCACGAGTCTTTCGCAGCAGCTGAGGGTGCTATTAAGATTGCAGAGATGGCAAACAAAGTTCGCCAGAAGCCACTCCGTGTTATTCTGAACGGTCTTGGCAAGGATGCAGCGATGATCATCTCTCGTATCAATGGTTTCACATATGTTCAGACACAGTTTGACTATTTCACAGGTGAACTGAAGGTTGTTAAGACAAAGTCTTACTCTGATGGTCCACGTGCGAAGGTTAACTGCTATGGCGCTGATGACGTTCGTGAGGGCGTAGCAATTATGTGGCGTGAGAATGTAGACGTTTCTATCACAGGTAACTCTACTAACCCTACACGTTTCCAGCATCCTACAGCTGGTACATATAAGAAGGAGCGTATCCTCGCAGGCAAGCCTTACTTCTCAGTAGCATCAGGTGGTGGTACAGGCCGTACGCTTCACCCAGACAACATGGCGGCAGGTCCTGCATCTTACGGTATGACAGATACTCTCGGACGTATGCACTCTGATGCTCAGTTCGCTGGTTCTTCTTCTGTTCCTGCACACGTAGAGATGATGGGCTTCCTCGGTATCGGTAACAATCCTATGGTAGGTTGTACTGTAGCATGTGCTGTTAACGTATCGCTCGCACTCAACAAATAAATAATTGAGACTGACAGCGCATAAGTATGTAATAACTATGTTGCTTTCAGAATTATAAAAGGATAATAAAAGGTGGCTCTCGTAATTGCGAGGGCCACCTTTCTTGTTTATTGTATTCTGAGTTCTGCAGATTTCGTTATTCGCAGTATTTGTCTTGCTGGTGATGTTTTTTTATGGCCAGGATTATTGTTTCAGCGAATGATGAATATGTTTTGGGGGTAGTGGGCTTGGTGTTTTACTTGCATTTTTGTGACATTATTGTATAAGTGTTGTAGATAGAGGATGGCAGAGGATGCTAGAGGATTTTAGAGGATGGCAGAATTGTATAAAGAACACCCCCGAAAGCTGGGTTAGAACTTTCGGGGGTGCGTTAGGGGTTTTATTGTTTAATAAAGTGATTGATTCAGTCTTATGCTTATTTTACTTCCAAGACGACAATAGATTTCGCTGGTAGCTGTATGTTTAATACATTATCTTTTATTTTCGCATTGTTGAAGGCTTCTGGTTTTACCTTGTTTGGATGTCCGAAGTCGTTATGGTCAGCAATGTTCTTTGATGTCAGTATTGTACCTTTGAAAGACTTAGGGTTCTCTCCAGAAAGATTAATTTTGATTTCCTGTTGTTTGTCAAGACATACATTAGCCAGTGCAATTAGGATTGTTCCGTCATCCTTTTTTGCTGCAGAACATGAGACCAGTGGCAGATTCTTCTGGTTGTCTGGAGCTATCGGTTTTGTATAGTCTTTTCGTACGTTCATTGTCTTGCACGAGATGTCGACAGGTAAAGGAAGAGCCTCTTGGAAAGGTGTATACATTTTAAATACATGATATGTTGGTGTCAGCACCATGTGCCCGCCATCTTCCTGATTGGTAAGAATCATAGATTGGAGTACATTTACAATCTGTGCAATATTAGCCATTTTTACACGTCGAGTGTGCTTGTGGAAAATATTGAATGTCAAGGCTGCAACGAATGCATCGCGCATAGTGTTCTGCTGATATAGATGTCCTGGGTTTGTTCCTGGCTCAACATCCCACCATGTTCCCCATTCGTCAACGAGCAGTCCAATTTTGCAGTCAGGGTCTTTTATGCTCATGATAGAGTCATGTTTTGCAATGATTTCATCCATAGAGATGCATTTGCCTAAGGTCCAGTAGTAATCTTCACCATCGAAAAGAGTAGCCTGTCCTTTAGAGCCATTCCATGTGGTTACGGTGTAGAAGTGAAGTGAACATCCTGCCATACGATGTCCGATGCGGTCCATAAGTACCTTAGTCCAGTTGTAATCGTAATCGCTTGCGCCAGAAGCTACTTTGTATAGTTTGTTTCCGTCATAGTCGCGACAGTATGTGGCATATCGTCTGTATAGATCGGCATAATATTCTGGGCGCATATTTCCTCCGCATCCCCATGATTCGTTTCCAACTCCGAAATATTTTACTTTCCATGCTTTATCACGTCCGTTTTTGCGTCTTAGGCGTGCCATCGGTGTGTCGCCATCAGAAGTCATATACTCAACCCATCTCTGCATTTCTTCTACGCTTCCAGACCCAACGTTAGCACTTACGTAAGGCTCGCATCCGAGCATTTCGCAAAGATTAAGAAATTCGTGAGTTCCGAAAGAGTTATCCTCTACAGTACCTCCCCAGTTGTTATTTGACATAGTAGGACGCTCTGATTGCGGACCAATGCCGTCCATCCAGTGATATTCATCGGCAAAGCATCCTCCAGGCCATCTAAGTACTGGTATCTGCAGATCTTTCAGTGCGTTGAAGACGTCTGTGCGATATCCGTTAATGTTCGGAATTTTAGAGTCTGGTCCGACCCAAAGTCCTCCGTATATGCATGAACCTAAATGCTCGGCAAATTGGCCGTATATTTCCTTGTTGATTTTTTCGCCATGCGATGCGGTGTTTATATTAATTACTGCATCCTGTGCGTGTGCAGCTATGCCGACTATGGAAAAGACTGCGATAGTTAGAAATTTCTTCATATATTGTAGTTATTATGGTATAAGTTGTTTATCATCTACAAAATTAAAAAAAATATTCAAATATTCTTGTGTATTCTGAAAAAAATCAATAGTTTTGTAGTGTATTTGTATAAAATCATACAATAATAAATATGTGTATTGCTATTTATATGAAACAGTTGCAGAAAAACTATGATTAATTACGACTTGTCTAAGATACGTGCTTTGGTATTTGATGTTGATGGAGTGTTGAGTAGTGCGACATCAATGATGGATGCTGAAGGACAACCACAACGTACAATGAATGTCAAGGATGGCTATGCCATACAGCTTGCATGTCGCAATGGTTTGCATATAGCCATCATTACAGGAGGTAGAAGCGAGAGTATCAAGTTACGCTATGAAACTCTTGGCATGCGTGACATATTTATGGGCGTGCCGGTGAAGTCTATTGCATATCAGGATTTTCTAGATTGTAATGGCTATAGTGACGAGGAGATACTGTATATGGGTGATGATATTCCAGATTATGAGGTTATGCGTCGTGCTGGATGTCCGTGCTGTCCTCGAGATGCTTCGTCAGATATAAAGGATATAAGTCTGTATGTCAGTCCGTATGATGGCGGTAATGGCTGTGTGCGTGATGTTATAGAACAGGTGTTACGTGCAAAAGGTATGTGGCTGACTGACCATGCTGCATTCAAGTGGTAGCAGAGTTGCAGATTTGCTTGAGTTTTTAGACTTCGCAATTATTTCATATTTGATAAGAATCATGTGTAACAGAAATTAATATAATAAATTATCATGAAAAAAAATATCTTCCTGACTCTTATACTTTTTGTCAGCTGCTTAGGTGCTTTTGCTGGGGATATATATGTGTCGCCGGCAGGAAACGATAGTCATGACGGAACAAAGGAACGTCCACTGAAAACCATTCAACGTGCGTTGCGAATGGCACGTGAGTGGAGACGGTCTAATGACACACGGTCAATAGGCGAGGTGCGCATATTGCTGCAGTCAGGTGCCGTGTTTGAACTTGACGAACCGCTTTATATACGTCCGGAAGACAGTGGTACTCCGTCGAGCAAAACAGTATTTACGACGACGAGCGACGTTAAAGCCTATATATCGGGTGCACGTCGTGTTGATAACGGCCATTCTTCACAGAATTCATATCCTGCACCTCGAATTGCTGGCAAGCCGATACTGACACGCTCGTTGTGGTGCGCTGACCATAAATTCTCATGTGCATCACATGTCGCAAATGGTGAGATGGAGCGTATTCTTGACTTTGATGTAAAGACAGAAACAGTTACTATACCAGCCAAGTCTCTAACCAGATATGGCATAACCCATATATCTGATGCGCCACAGCTCGAAATGGTGCTTCATCAGCGCTGGGCTATTGCTATACTCCGTGTGAGGGAAATAGACATTAAAGGTGATAGAGCTGTGCTTTCATTCTATAATCCTGAGAGTCGATGGGAGTTCTCTCACCCATGGCCTCAACCACTTGTTGAGGGCGAGCGTGGCGCTTCAAGTTTTTATCTTCGCAATGCACGTCAATTCCTTGATTCTGAGTCAAAAGAGTGGTGGCAAGACTATTCTACAGGCAGGATATATCTTACGCGCCAGTCGCAGGAAGTTTTCATCCCTTATCTTAACCGTCTTGTGACAGTAGAGGGTATATTAGGCGATAATGTACACGATATTATTTTCCGTAATATTGGGTTTGTTTATTCTGCTTGGGAACGTCCTGCACATTACGGACACGTGACGTTACAGGGAGGCTTCCCAATAATCGATGCCTATAAACTGACCGAGAACGAAGGTACACCATGGGCGTCATCGCTTGAGAATCAGGCTTGGATAGCACGTCCAGAAGCGGCTGTCAGCATCAACAATGCGGAGCGAGTTGATTTTTATGGATGCGATTTTTGCCATTTGGCGTCTACAGCAATTGATTATGTGTCAGGATGTAAAGATATCAAGATATGTGATAACACTTTTTCAGATATAGGTGGCACTGCAATTCTTGCAGGCTCTTTCCTCGAAGGAGCTACAGAAGTTCATCGTCCTTACGGTATGTTGCTGACAGCAGAGCGCAATACATTACTTCGTGAAGAGGAATATACGAGCAATTTCCTTATAGAAGGCAATACTATCAACGATGCAACAAACGAAGACTGGGGTGCAGTGGCTATTGGCTGTGGGTTTGTACGTGACTTTACTATTCGGAAAAACCATGTGTCGCACATAAACTATTCTGGTATTAGCGTGGGATGGGGTTGGACAGCTGCTGATACAGGTATGCGCAATAATCGGATTCTGGACAACCATGTCGAAGACTACGCACGTCAGCTTTATGATGCAGGCGGGATATACACCATGTCAAACCAGCCTAATTCGCTTATCTGTGGTAATACAGTAACTGCTCCGCATGCTGCTCCGTATGCTACAAACTATCGTGCATTCCCT
>JAFPAS010000226.1 GCA_017424205.1 Prevotella sp.
CTCTGCTATCTTTCTTCCTATAGGATATACCAGAATGTTCTCCTGTCCAAGGTGGGCATATTCCTTTGCTGCGGTCTGGAACATCTTGATGATGTTAGCATTGAAACCACCGCACAAAGAGCTGTTCGAACTAAATACAATTATCGCCACTTTCTTTACAGCACGTTCTTCAGAGAATATGGTCTGCGCATCAACCTCACTGGCAAGGAAGGTCTTGAGGATATGCTCCAGCATACTCTCGTATGGAAGCATATTGTCAATCATCACTTGCGCATGATGAAGCTTTGAGCTGGCTACCATCTTCATAGCACTTGTAATCTTACGAGTGCTATTTACTGATGCTATACGGTTTTTTATTTCTTTTAGTGACGGCATATAATAAGTATTTATTTATATTGACCTGCTACGTCAGCAATAACTTTTTCTATTGTTGCTGTTATAGTGTCGTCAATCTTTCCTTCGCCTAATGTCTTGATTACGTCAGCATGCTGTGAACGCATCACTTCAAGGAACATGTCCTGGCACTCACGTATCTTCTCTACTGGCACTGGGGCAAACAGACCATTGGTGCCGCAATAAAGAATTGCTACCTGCTCGCCTACTGGCATTGGTGTATACTGTGACTGAATGAGAAGCTGGTTGTTCTTACGGCCACGGTCGAGTGTCATGGCTGTTACGGCATCCATATCACTTGAGAATTTAGAGAATGCCTCAAGCTCACGATACTGTGCCTGGTCAATCTTCAGCGTACCGGCAACCTTCTTCATTGACTTAATCTGAGCAGAACCACCTACACGTGATACTGAGATACCAACGTTGATGGCTGGACGGAAACCTTGGTTGAAAAGGTCTGATTCGAGATATATCTGACCGTCTGTAATAGAAATTACGTTTGTTGGGATATATGCCGAAACGTCGCCTGCCTGTGTCTCAATGATTGGAAGGGCTGTAAGTGAACCGCCACCCTTTACCTTGCCCTTAAGGCATGCTGGAAGGTCGTTCATCTGTTCTGCTACCTCCTGCTGCTCGTTAATCTTCGCTGCACGCTCAAGAAGACGTGAATGCAGATAGAATACGTCGCCTGGATATGCCTCACGTCCTGATGGACGACGGAGGATCAATGATACCTCACGGTAGGCTACCGCCTGCTTTGAAAGGTCATCGTATACTACCAGAGCATGTTCGCCACGGTCACGGAAGTATTCGCCTATCGCTGCACCAGCAAATGGAGCATAATACTGCATAGCTGCAGGGTCACTGGCTGTAGCTGCTACAACTATTGTGTACGGCATCGCTCCGTGCTCCTTTAAAGTCTGCACCAATGCTGCTACTGTTGACGCTTTCTGACCGATGGCTACGTATATACAGTATACTGGCTTGCCTTGCTCGTAGAATGACTTCTGATTGATGATTGTGTCGACTGCAATGGCTGTCTTTCCTGTCTGACGGTCGCCAATGATAAGCTCACGCTGGCCACGGCCGATTGGAATCATTGAGTCAACGGCTTTGATACCTGTTTGAAGAGGCTGCTTAACCGGCTGACGATAGATAACGCCTGGAGCCTTGCGGTCAAGTGGCATCTCGTATGATTCTGACAGGTCTATCTCTCCCATACCGTCAATCGCTTGACCAATAGGATTGATTACACGGCCGAGCATGTTATCGTTTACGCGTATTGAAGCAATGCGCTTCGTACGTTTTACCGACATTCCTTCCTTGATACCGCTGGTAGAACCAAGAAGGACGCAACCAACGTTGTTTTCCTCAAGGTTCATAACGATAGCCATGGTGCCATTCTCAAACTCAAGAAGCTCGTTGGCCTCAGCATTACGAAGACCGTAGATACGTGCTACACCGTCATTAACGGTAAGCACAGTTCCTACTTCGTCAAAGTTATGCTCTGAACCAATCTCGTTGAGCTGACGTAGCAAAATGTCAGATACTTCACTTGGTTTTATCTTGTCCATTGTTTTACTTTAATTGTTTTAGGATGTTGCGCAACTGCGACTTGACGCTGGCATCCATACGGTAGGTGTCATACTCAAGAATAAATCCGCCAATAAGCTCAGAGTCTATCTCTGAATGAAACTCAACATTGCTGTTTGTTAAGTTCTCTACCATGTGACGCACTTTTTCTTCAGTTGCCTGATTGATTGATGTGGCTGTGATTAGTTTGCCGTGAATGATATTCTTCTCCTTACGGTATATTGCAGCATATGACATGGCCATAAGCTGTATTACCGCCTCACGTCCCTCCTGCAACACTAACTTTATGAATCGACGGGTCAATTCATGGGCTTCATTGCCGCAAGCTGTTGTTAGTAATGCTTCTTTCTGGGCGCCATCAAGCATTGGATTATCAATTGTTCGGCGTAACGCTGGCACATCTGAATATGCTTGAATCAATGTCTGCATATCTTTATAGATGGCTGCTTCACATTCCGACTGCACGGCTCCTTTATATAGGGCACGAGCATAGCGAGTTGATATAACGCCTGAATCCATACTTTACTTGTTGTCTTTTGAAGAAAGCTCATTCAACAGATTATCCACGTAACCCATTTGCTCTGTGTCACTAGCCAGATTCTTGCGAAGAACCTTTTCTGCTATAGAAACACTGAGTGTCGCTACTTGCTGACGAATGTCGGCAATGGCACTCTGCTTCTCTGACTCAATCTGGGCTTTGGCCTCTGAAATCATTCGGGCACTTTCTTCTCGTGCCTTAATCTCAGCCTGGGCGAGAATGTTCTCTTTGGCAACACTGGCTTCTTTCAAAATGATTGATTGCTGCTCACGTGCTTCCTTGAGAATTCTCTCACCTTCTGCTTGGATATTAATTAGTTTCTCGTTGGCTTCATGAGCATTACGAAGACTCTCGTCAATATAGTTCTTACGTTCCTCAACCATATTGATGATGGCTGGAAATCCAAACTTTGCTAATACAAAGAAGACTACAAGAAATGCCAACAACATCCAAAATAATAAGCCTAAGTCAGGTGTTAATATGGCAGGCAAATTATGTAAATCCATTAGATAATTTGTTGTTGTTGAGTTATAACGTATAATTGATAATAATTTCTCCAGTGTGATTCATAACACACTGAGATACACAATTATAGTCTGTGTTTATTTGATAAGGAATGCACATGCAGCGATAGCAAAGAGTGCTGCACCCTCAACGAAAGCAGATGTAAGGATCATGTTTGTCTGAATCTTACCTGCTGCCTCTGGCTGACGAGCAATAGCGTCCATAGCGCTGCTGCCAATCTTACCAATACCAAGACCTGCACCGATTGTTGCAATACCAACTCCAAGACCGCAACCCATAGCTGCGATACCTTCTAAAATTGTAATCATAGTTGTAATGTTTAAATGTGTTATTATTATTGTTTCTTTTATTAATGTAATGTGTTATTTCTACGATTTTATACTACTCTTCGTGTGCATCAACATGCGCCAGACCAATGAATACGGCTGATAGAAGAGTAAATACATATGCCTGTACGAATGCTACAAGCACCTCCATGCAGTTCATAAACAGCAACATGATCGCACTGAATATGTTCAGACCCAAACCATAGGCTGTTCCCATAGACCAGCCAAGGAAGATTACACAGGTGAATGATAGAATCACTGCGTGGCCAGCCATGATATTAGCAAAGAGACGGATCATCAATGCGAATGGCTTGGTGAAAATTCCAAATATTTCAATAGGAATCATCAGCAGCTTAAGAACACTCGGTACTTCTGGCCACAGAATCTCTTTCCAGTAATGCTTGTTTGCAAACAGATTTATGGCTAGCATAGTGCATAGTGCAAGGAAAAGGGTGATATTTATATTTCCTGTCACATTTGATCCACCAGGGAATATTGGCAGCAGGCCAATGAGGTTTGTCGTGAGTATAAAGAAAAATACTGTAAGCAGATACGGAGCATATGGCTTATAATGCTTCTCGCCGACACAGCTCTTTACAAGGTCGTCGTGAATTGTCATAGTTGCCATCTCTATTACGCCAACAAAACCTGTAGGGGCAGAACTCTTATAGTCTCGCTTCTTATACCATCTTGAGCAATATAGGAATACAGACAACAAGATTATTACAACAATCCATAGCTGTGCCACATTTCTTGTGATGCTAAGGTCTATCGGACGAACAGAGGTGCCGTCTGGCAATTTCTCATATATCTTCTCGTGTCTTTCTGCGTTAAAGAAGAAGTTCTCTGGCAGACTGTGGGCTGTACAGAAATACCATTCACCTGTGTTCTGACTATATAATATA
>JAFPAS010000227.1 GCA_017424205.1 Prevotella sp.
GAGTCAATCACACCATGAAGCAACGTAAGGAATTCTGGCACAATGCCTTCTACCTGATCTGTCACAAACACCTGGTTGCAGTAGAGCTGTATCTTATTACGCTGCAATTCAAGATTAGTTTTTACTTTCGGGAAATAGAGAATACCTGTCAGATTAAACGGATAGTCAACATTAAGGTGTATCCAGAAGAGCGGCTCATCAGACATCGGATAAAGCGCAGAATAGAACTTGCGGTAATCATCGTCAGTCAGTGACGAAGGCGACTTTGTCCATAGTGGCTCAGTTGCATTGATTACATTATCCTCATCTGTATCTGCCATAGCCTTCTTCTCTGAGCTCCACTCTTGCTTCTTGCCGAAAACTACAGGCACTGACATGAATTTGCAGTACTTCTCGAGCAGCTGCTGTATCTTTGCCTGCTCAAGAAATTCCTTGCAGTCGTCAGAGATGTGCATAACGATATCTGTACCTCGCGTAACCTTGTCAGCAGGAGTTATCTCATATTCAGGACTTCCGTCGCATGTCCATTTCACTGCCTTCGCACCATCTTTATACGATAGTGTGATGATATCAACCTTATCAGATACCATAAAGGCAGAATAGAATCCGAGGCCGAAATGTCCGATTATCTGGCTGGCATTATCCTTATATTTATCAAGGAAGTCTGTCACACCAGAAAAGGCTATCTGATTGATATACTTGTCAATCTCCTCCTCTGTCATACCGATGCCGTTATCGCTGACAGTCAACGTCTTAGCATCACGGTCAAGCGTCACGCTAACCTTTACGTCAGAAATATCTGACGGATATTCGCCGCGTGCATGAAGTGTTCTGAGCTTCTGAGTCGCATCAACCGCATTTGAAACCATTTCACGAAGAAATATCTCATGATCTGAATAGAGAAACTTCTTGATAACTGGAAAAATATTCTCGGTCGTTACACCTATATTTCCTTTTGCCATAATAAATTTATTTTTGTACGTTTATAATATTTTTTTCGCTTTATTGCCAACTCTCTGCAAAATGTATGCCAAATATAAACCACCCCAAATTACAGTTTAGACAAGAGCTATTTTCCTAACAATGAAGATAAAAATCAGCATGCAACATTACATAACTGCTGAGCCACAGAGATATCTGACAGAATCGCTCTGTCACATCTGATGTTAACCCTCTGATTAATAATAATATCATAAGCATAAGACAGAAATTCCGAAAAAAAGATAATTTATTCTAAATTAAACGGACAGAACACTAATAATCGAGATTTTTTTTGTAATTTTGCACGGAATTTTTACGTAAAACTTTATATCAGTGAAGAAAATACTTTATATCAACACAGAGACATCGCCATATGTTGCAGAAAGCGCACTGGCAACAATGGGCAAGGCGGTACCAGAAATGGCACAAAGCAATGGCTGCGAGATTCGTACGTTCATGCCAAAATGGGGTAACATAAACGAACGTCGAGGACAGCTGCACGAAATGCAGAGATTGTCTGGAATGAACATCATAATAAACGGTACAGATCATCCGCTAATTATAAAAGTGGCTTCTATCCCTGTGTCAAGAGTGCAGGTTTATTTCATTGACAACGAAGACTATTTCACACATAGAGGATTAGAATGCGACAGCAACGGCGAGCTATATCCAGACAACGGAGAAAGAGCCATATTCTATGCACGCGGTGTGCTCGAAATAACCAAGAAGCTGAAATGGACTCCTGACATCATACATTGTCAGGGATGGATGGCTTCACTCGTTCCGCTGTATCTCAAAAAGGCTTACAACGATGAGCCTTGCTTCCGCGACGTTAAAATCATCACAAGCATAGACAAGATAGAAAACGACGGAATCATTGGCGAGAATTTCAAAAACAGCATAGAATACAAAAACATAACAGCTGAAGACCTTGCAGAATATAACGACAGCTTCAGCATGAACGACCTATGCAAAATTGCTGCAGAGTATTCTGACGGCATTATAGAAATAACAGCCGGAGCTAACCCAGAAATAATGGATATGGCACAGACACTCGGAAAAAAGACACTGCCATACCCTGGAGAAGACTTTACCGAGGCGTACAAGGAGTTTTACGAAACTATATAGAACAATATGGATTCAACTCACACAGGGAATCCATAAAACAACAGATATTAATAACTGACACTTTCTTAATGAAAAAAATCATATTCCTCTCATTATGCGTCATTTCGCTGCTGGCATCGTGCGATGACAACACAGACACTCTCGGAGGCTCGCTGACAAACACAGAAGACCTTATTAGCGTTTCTGACGGAGTATTCAAGGTGACATCAAGAAGCATCGTCGCTGACTCTGTGCTGTCGCGCAGCATTACTGGCTATCTGGGCAATGTGAAAGACCCTGAAACAGGCACATATATCAAAAGCGACTTCATGACACAGTTCCATTCGCTCGAAAACAACCAGTTCCCTCCTGCAAGCATGCTCGCTTACGGAGTAAAGGCTGATTCTTGTGACGTGCGACTCTTCCTGTCATCATACTATGGCGACTCGCTGACTTCTATGAAGGCGACAATATATGAAATGGCGAGCCCTATAGAAGAAAACCGTGACTACTACTCTTCTTTCGACCCTGTAAAGAATGGTCTTGTGCGCATTGGCGAGGGAGCAATCAAGAGTACAAAAGTATTCTCTATGGTCGACATGAACATGTCTGACTCAGCAAGA